>DASTNU010000517.1:0-11165 GCA_035720605.1 Longimicrobium sp.
CGATCTCCGGCACCGTGCGCTTCACCTGCCAGCGCCGCGCGAGCGAGCCGTCCGTCGCGTCCACCAGCGTGGCCGCGGCGAAGAGGGCGAAGATCCACCGCGCGTCCGGCCGCGGGCGGCAGAGCTCCGCCGTGGCCAGGAACGCCAGCACGATCCCCGACGCCGTGTACAGGTGCAGCGCGTAGCCGCGAATCCGCTCGCCGCGCGTCACGGGGCGCCCGTCCGGTGCCGCCATCACTCCCCTTTCGGCATGTCGTCGCCCGTGGCCGCCGCCTGCGCCTGCGCCTCCAGCCGCTCCTCCGCCCGCGCCTCGTCCCCCGGCTCGCGCTCCGGCTCGTCCTGCTCCGCCGGCGCGTCGGGCTCGTAGCTCAGCTCCACCAGCATGGGAAAGTGGTCGCTGCCGATGGGCGGCAGCCGCCGCAGCTCCACCAGGCGAAAGTGGCTGGAGTGGAAGACGTGGTCCAGGGGATAGCGGAAGAGCGGAATCCTGGCGTGGTAGCTGTTGTAGAACCCCCTTCCCCGGCGCGGGTCCAGCAGCCCGGCCAGGCGGATGAACAGCTCGCTGCTGGGCGACCACGCCACGTCGTTCAGGTCTCCCGCCACCACCGTGGGCCGGTCGCCGGCGGCCTCGACGGCGCGCCCCACCACCACCAGTTCCGCGTCGCGCGGGGTGGAGTGCTGGCGGCGGATGGGCTCCGGCGGGCGGGGATGCAGGCCGCGCAGAAAGACGCGGATCCCGCCCGGCAGCTGCAGCACCGCGTGCACGGAGGGGATGTCGTCCTGCACCAGGAACTCGATGCGCCCCTCCAGCAGCGGCAGCCGCGAGAAGAGCATCATCCCGTACCAGTTGTCCTGCGGCTGGCGCACCACGTGGGGGTATCGCTCCGCCAGCGGGTCCAGCGCCGCCGCCCACGCCGCGTCCGTCTCCACCGCCAGGACCACGTCCGGGTCGGCGTCGTCGATCACCTTCAGCAGGCGGTGGTGCTGCGTGTTCTCCATCAGCACGTTGGTGATCAGCAGCCGGAACGACGGGTGCTCGCCGCCGCCCTCCTTCGGGGTGCGCCGGCTGCGCTGCACCTGCACCGGCGCGATCCACGTGTAGGGGTAGACCTTCCGCATCTGCCACAGCGTGGCGAGCGTCACCACCGCCAGGAACGCCCACTCCGCCGTCCCGCGCTCGAAGAAGACCGCCCCGTACGCGAACGCCGACAGCGCGCCCGCGAAGGCGATCTGCATGCGCGGAAAGTCCCACAGCCGCACCGCCCAGTGCGAGCCGGGGACCAGGCTGAGCCCCGTCAGCACGACCGCCAGCACCCCCAGCGCGACGGTGACCCACTGCGCGATCTGCATCAACGGTCCGGGGAGAGATGGAGGTTGGATGGATGAACCCGCCCCTGCGCCCTTCGTGCCAGCCACAGTTTGTCGCGCCGGCTTCGGAAAAGAAATGGTTTTACGCGGAGGCGCGGAGAGGAAGGGAGAGTCGCGGAGGCGGAAAGCGGGTGGAGAAGGGGGGATCGACCGATCGTCACACTCCCGCGCAAACGTGCGTTCTCCGGACGAGGCTTGTATCGGGATTCAACCTGTGGATGGAGCAAGGCGGATGAGGGGTCGGTACGTGATCGCGGGATGGCTGGGGCTGCTCGCCGCGTGTTCCAGCCCCACCGGCGAGGAGATGGAGGTGCAGCGGGCGCGCGCGCTCTGGGATTCGCGGCAGATTGGCGATTACCAGATGACGGTGTGGCTGGGCGGCGCCTGGCTGAGCGGAACCGCGATCATCCGGGTGCGCGACGGGGTGCCGGTGTCGGTGCAGTCCATCGGCGAGGGCCCGGCCCTGCCGCCGGAGGTGTTCAGCGGCCACGACACGGTGGAGGAGCTGTTCGCCATCCTGCAGCGCGCGGTGGACGAGGACGCCGACCACATCGGCGCCAGGTTCCACGCCCGCTACGGCGTTCCGCTGGAAGTATACATCGACATGCGGACCACCTGGGCCGACGACGAGCAGGGTTTTGGCGTAGAGTCGTTCCAGCTCCAGTAGCGCGCTTCCAATTCTTGACGCGAAGGTCGCGGAGACGAAGCGCGCGGGAAATCCGTCACACCGCCGTGGAGCCGGACGTTCTCCGGATGCCCGAGGAACGGACGGGACCCCGTGCACGGAGGACGCAAATGAGCATACCTGGTTGGAAGCGCGTGGCCGTGGGGTGCGTGGCGATGCTGGCGGCGTGCGTCGACGCCACCGGGAGTACGGGAGATCCGATGCAGCTGCGGCGGGCGATCGACCAGTGGAACGCGCTGGCCATCGACGACTACCGTATGGAGATCCGGCCGCACGACGGCACGCTCGGCGGCGGGGCGATCATCACGGTGCAGAACGGGGAGCCGGTGTCGGTGCAGATGGTCGCTTTGTACGAAGGAACCCCGGCCAGCTTCTTCGAGGACTTTGACACGGTCGAGGAGCTGTTCTACGTCCTGGTGGGCGCCCACAACCTCGAGGCTGACCGCATCGACGTAAAGTACCACCGCCATCTGGGTGTGCCGGTGGACGTCTACATCGATCCGGAAAGCAACGTGGCGGGCGACCAGCACGGTTTCGTGATCGAGGCTTTCGAGGTCCTGCAGTCCTGAAGCACAGGATGCAGAGAACGAGAAGGACGCAGAGTGGGCCTCTGCGTCCTCTCTGTTTTTCCTCCGCGCCCTCTGCGTGAAAGCAGTGCGGTGGAAGTCGGTCTCAGAGCGTGTGGAAGCGCTCCTTGATCTGGTTCACCAGCTCGATGTAGCCGGGGAGCTCGCGGATGTTGGGCTGCCAGGCGAGTCCCTTCCCGATCAGGTCGATGGTCTCCACGATGCGCGCCCCGGGAACCACGTTCCCCTCCGCGTCGCGGTCGCGGCCCATCAGCCAGATGGTGTCGCACACCGCCACCGCCGCCGAGACGTCGTGCGTCACCACGATGATGGTGTTGTGCTCGTGCGTCTGGCTCACCTCCAGGATCAGCTTCTGCACGTTCTCCTGCTGGATCACGTCCAGCCCGCTGAACGGCTCGTCCATCACCAGGTACAGCTCGCTGCACAGCAGCTGCTGCGCGATGGCCACCCGCTGCCGCTGGCCGCCGGAAAGCTGCATGGGGAACTTGTCCGCGTGCGCCCCCAGCCCGAAGCGGTCCAGGTACTTCATCGCCGCCTCTTTCGCCTCGGCCGGCTTCATCCCCGCCTGCCTGGCCGCGATCACCAGGTTGCCGATGACCGAGCGGTGCTCGAAGAGGATGTAGTTCTGCGCCACCACTCCCACCAGCCCGGGGCTGGCCGGCAGCCCCATCTCGCCGATCTTCACCGTGCCCTGGTCCGGCTTCAGCAGCCCGGCCAGGATGTGGAACAGCGTCGTCTTGCCGACGCCGGACGGTCCCAGCAGCCCCACGATCTGTCCCTGCTGCATCCCCGGGCGCACCAGGTCGTGCACCTGCGCCGTCAGGTCGCGCAGCACCGGCACCCCGCCGCGCGCCACGGCGATCCCCTGCAGGTCCAGCAGCACCCCGCCGCGCGTGTACTCCATCGTCTGCGTCATCGCCCTACCTCCGCACGGTGGTGAGGGCCGCGTGCGGCGCCACGGTGTTCCTCAGCCATCCCAGGAAGGCATCCTGAAAGAAGCCCGCGATCAGGAAGACGATCTGCACGGCGATGATGGCCGCCAGGTTGAAGTGCTTGTTCTGGTCCATCAGCAGGGCGCCGATGCCGCCCTCGCTGCGGCTGATCCCCTCCACCATCGTCAGCATCATCCACCCGATCGCCGCGTTCTGCCGCAGCACGTCCAGCGTGGTGGCCATCTGCCCCAGGACGATCACCTCCCACACCGTGCGCCACTCGCCCATGCGCAGCGTGCGCGCGTGGTCCAGCTTCTCCCGCGGCACCGAGGCCACCACGTCCACCATGGACGTCAGGAAGAAGGCGCTGATGCCGAACACCAGCAGCGACACCTTCAGCGGCCGGCCGCCCCCCACCATCATGGTGAAGATGAAGGTCAGGCCCACCAGGCTCAGGAAGCGGGCCTTGGTGAGCGCCACGATGAACGGCCGCACCGCCGCCACCACCGTCAGGTACGCCAGGCCGAGGGAGAGAAGGGTCGCGATCAGCAGCGACTGGGCGAACAGCCCCAGGCTGGTGGCCAGCTCGGCGATCAGCCCCTGGCTGCTGATCATCTCGCTCATGGCGTCCCATACCCGCCCGGGCTTGGGAAAGAACGCGGGCGCCACCAGCCAGGCCAGCAGCACCAGGATGGTCCACATCGCCACCAGCATCGCGTACGCGGGCGCCGGCACCCACTGGTTGGGGCGCAGCGCCGGACCGAGAGAAGCCATTGGGGAAGAGTGCGTGAGTGAAAAGTGCCAAGTGCCAAGTGCCAAGTGCCAAGTGCCAAGTGTTGGATGAACCAGCACTTGGCACTTGGAACTAGGCACTTGGCACCTGCTTCGTCAGCTGCCGATGACGACCTCCACCCGGCGGTTGGCCGCGCGGCCCGCGTCGGTGCGGTTGCTCTCCACCGGCTGCGTGGAGCCGTGGGCGAACACCCGCACGCGTCCCGGCGGGAAGGTGCTGGCGGAGCGCCGCTCCAGCCACTGCTTCACCGCCATGGCGCGGTCCTCGGACAGCTGCATGTTGGCGCCCGCGTCACCCACGTTGTCGGTGTGGCCGTGCACCTCCACCGCCAGCGAGTTGATGGAGAGGGCGTCGAACAGCTCCTGCAGCTGCGTCTCCGACTCCGGCGTGAACTCTGCCGATCCCGTGGCGAAGGTGATGCGGTAGTCGCGGCGTCCCACCACGCGCGTCACCCGGCTGGTGCTGTCGGTGAACGTCTGCGTCTCCGCGCGGCCGCCCTGGTTCCCCACCCGCGCCGCGATGTTGCGCAGGTAGCTCACGTCCACCACCTGGTCGTAGTCCGGGACGCTGCGCACCAGCTCCGGGGACTGGTCCGTGCCGATCTTGCCGAACACGGTGTACACGGAGCGGAAGCGGCTGGTCTCCTCCGTGCTTCCCTGCGCCAGGCCGAAGAGGAGCAGGTTGTCCGCCAGGTTGTTGGCCTTCGATCCGCCCAGCTCCACCGGGATCCCCTGCTTGTCGGGCTCGGTGACGCCCCGGTAGTACTTCTCCCAGTACGCCGCGTCCGCCCCGGTCTCCTGGTAGATCTCCTGGCTGATCTCCGCCGCGCGGGTGAGCGCCTGGGGGTGCGCCAGCACCTGGTCGCCGCCCTCCAGGAACGCCTGCAGCATCTTCTCCACCGTCTGGCGGTTGTCCTGGTTCCACTTGCGGATGCCGATCAGCACGTGCGGCATCTGCGAGCTGTACTCCTTGGTCGACACCACGGAGACCAGCCCGCCCTTCTCGCGCGCCGCGGTCACGTCCGCCGGGGTCCAGGTGACGATGCCGTCCACGCACACGCGCCGGGTCTCGCCGGTGCGGTCGCCCTCGTCGTTCACCACCGGGCGCTCCTCGCAGTAGCCGGCCACGTACTTTTCCGTGGCGTCCACGTAGCTGCTGGCGTTCACCCAGTTGACGGCGTTGGGGTTGTAGGTGCGCTCGTCGGGGTTGTTGGCGAGGTTGTTGTCGCCCATGAAGCGCTGGGCGATGTTCCAGTCGCCGTCGCGCAGCACGCCCGCGATCAGCGCGCCCCGCATGCTCTGCGGGTTGTCGCGCCACCGCTGCGGCCCCATCAGCTTGTCCTCGCCGCGCGAGTAGCCGCACGAGCCGACGATCTCGGCGCGGTACTCCTCGCCGAAGCTCTCGGTGAGCTGCTGGTTGAGCGCGGCCAGGAAGGCGCCCGCGCCGTCGCCCATGATGCCGATGAAGTGAATGCCGTCGCGCGGCTGGGCCTGCCCGCTGTGCAGCCCCTGCGCCAGCCGGGTGAGCTGCGCCATCAGCTGGCTGTTGTCGTCCTGGCGGCTGATGAAGACCTTGACCCCCTGCCTGGCCATCAGCGAGCCCTCGGTGGTCACCGGCCCGCCGTTGGAGTAGAGGCACCCCATCTGGCTGTTCCACGCCCAGAAGTTGATGCGCACCTCCGGCGCGCCGGGGAGCGCCGCCGGGCGGTCGCTGGGAAGCCCCGCGAAGGCCGCGTCGCTCTGGCTCTTCTCGCTGGCCGCTTCCAGCCCCTCCACCTTCTCGGGGACGAAGGAGCGCACGATGCTCCGTCCGAAGCCGCTGTCGGCGGCGAGCTTGAGCCCCACGCCAAGAAGGGCGATCACGATGAGGCCGCCCAGCACGCGGACGGTCTTCTGGCCGGTCGATGTCAGTCGCATGGATCGGGATGCCAGGTTGGGTTCCACTCAGCCGGCCGCGCGGGCGCGCGGCCGGCCGTATCGAGCGCGGATGGTCAGCCCTGCTTGCTGCGCAGCTTGCCGCGCCAGCGGTCTTCCGGGTTGGTGCCCATGGGCGTGCCGCCCGGGAGGTTGCTGCTGAAGCCGCCCAGCGGGTCGCCCGCGCCCAGCGCGCGCGCCACCGGCGCATCCGACTCCTCCGCGGCCGACACCTTCTTCTCGGCCTCCTGCAGCTGCGCCAGCCCCTCCTGCCGGAAGGCCATCTGCTGCAGGTCCACCGCGTGGTCGAAGTCGGTCAGGTCGATCAGCGTCTGCAGCTCGCCCAGGCGCTTCTCGTAGTCGTCGCGAATGCGCGCGGCGGCCATGTCCCGCACCTCCAGCAGGTCCGTGTCGCCAAAGATTCCCTGCGCCGCCTGCGTGGCCGAGGCCACCGAGCGGGTGATGGCGTGCTTGTCCTGGAGCTGGTGCGCCTCGTCCTCGGCCGTCTGGATGTGGTAGTCGGCGCGGCGGAGCACGCGCTGCAGCAGGGTCTCGATGTTCTCCATCTGCCCGCGCATGGCGTTGTACTCCTCGATGTCGCGGGTCCGGCGCGCCGCGATCTCGGCGTGCGCGTTCAGCCCGTCGTCGTCGCCCGTCCCCTTGGCCGCCGCGGCCAGGCGAAGGGCCTGCTGCCGCTCCTTCTCGCTCTTGGCGATCTTGGCCTCCAGCATCCGCCGCACGCCCACCAGGCGCCCCAGGCGGTCCTGGATGATCTCGCGGCGCTTCTTCATCTGCTTGACGAAGGAGTGCAGGATGGCGACGGGGTCCAGCTCCACGAAGTTGCCGGTGACCCAGCGGCTGATCATCTGCAGCCCGTAGAACAGCAGGGTGCGCGGCCGGTCCCACACGAAGACCATGGCGTACACCAGCGCCAGCGCGCCCAGCAGGAACGCCAGGTAGAGCGTGTTCTCCGCCAGCTGGATGAGCTGCGGAAGGAGCTGGATGAAGCCCCACCCCAGCACGGCGCCCAGGCCGGCCAGGATGCCCATGCCTACCTTGCCCTCGGGCCGCTTCCAGAAGGAGCGCTTGCCGGACGGGGAGGTGGAGGAGGGGGTAAGCTCGCTCATGGGCCCTTTACTTCTCGGTAGAGGTGACGAACGGGGCGATGCGCGCGCGCTCGGCGGCCAGCTCGGCCTCGACCACGGCGTACGACGCGGCGAACCGCGCGGAGTTGGCGTCGATGGCGGCGCGCGCCTCGGCGATGCTCTTTTCGAGCTGGACGCGCTGCGCCTCCAGCTGGCGGATCTCGTCCGCCTTCTTCGCGATCTCCGCCTTCGCGGCGTCGATCCGCTTCTGCGTGGCGCCGATGGTGTGCTCGGTCTCTGCCTGCACGGCCTTTTCGAACGCCTGGCGCTCGCCGGCCAGCAGCTGCATGCGGTCTTCGATGGCCTCGGCCACCTGCCCGGCGGTCACGCCGTGGCTGGCCTGCGCCGCGCTGAGCGCCAGCTGTGCCCGCTGCGCCGGGTCGCCGACGGCCGACAGGGCGGAGTACAGCGTCTGGAACTGCGTGTACGCGGGCTTCTTGCTCCCCTGGCAGCACGCCTGCAGCTGCTGCACGAACTCCGGGTCCACCTCGGCGGCGGCCACGGCGCCGGGGATGGGCCCCGCCCCGGGCGCGCCGCCGCCGGTGCCGGCCGGCCTGCCCGCGCCGGTGGTGCCGGCGGGGCGTGCCCCCGGCGTGCCAGGAGCGACGGGCTGCTCGTTGCCGTCCTCGTCCAGCACCACGAAGGTGCCCAGGGCGTCCCTGCCGGCGTCCTTGATCTTGTCGAAGATGTCCTTCATCGGTGGTCTCGCTGGCGCGGGAGCCGCACGTTCAGGTGATGGATGGAGTGGAACCGCCGCTGTGCGCCCGGCTGCCCGCGGTACCGCAAGCTGTTTCGCACGTACGAGTTGAGCCGGATCTAAAGTTTCGCGGGGTGGAGGTTTCGAACCCGGATGCAGGACCCGCTGCGGGGCTTTCGGGATCAGGCAGGGGGTCCCGGGGAGGCGTGCCGGCCCGGTGCCGGGCGAACGCGGCGCGCCGGTCCGCCGGAGGCCCTTGCGCAGGGCCGGGGGCCGGCAGCGCTAAGTTTGCAGACCGCTGGATTTTAAATGTGGGCGGCGCGGCTGGCAAGCCCGGCGGGACCAGAAACGGGCGCAGGGCCCCGACTGCTCCCTTGGCACGTAGCGCGTGCGCGCGGCGGCCGGGCTTCCCCGGCCCATTTTCCACGAAAACCAGGTGGGGAGGGAGGGCGGCGGGCATCTCCCTGCGTCCGTGGCGGGCCCTCTGCCCCGCCGACCTGCGCCGCTCGTTCCTCGCGGTCCGGCGGCGACTGGTCGGGCAGGTTCGGAGTGCTGCGGATGGTATGCTGCCGGCGGCGGGCGCCCCCCATCCTCGACCCTTCCCCCACAAACCGCGGGGGAAGGGAGAACGGCGACGGAAGCTGCCGGAGCACTCCGAATTCTCCCCCTCTCCCGTGAGGAACGAGCGGGGAGGGGGTAGGGGGCCCCGCGAACGCAGTCCGATCTCCGCCGCATCGTCCCGGGCTGTCGGCTACCCCAACCTCGCCCAGGGGTTTGGAGGAGGTTGGCGAGTCTCGCGAGCCCGGAGAGACGAGCCGGGGGTCCTCAGCGCACGGGCAGGCGCCCGCGCAGGAACTCGCCGGAAACCGAGAGGCCGGCCACCATCTGCAGCCCCGTCAGGCGGTTGACGTCGCCGCCCCCTTCGCCCTGGTATAGGTAAAGCTGCGAGGCCGCCGTCACCCTGCCGAAGGTGAGCGTGAAACCTCCTTCCAGGCCGCCGACGATGTTCGCTCCCTCGAGCGCGTTCTCGATGAACGCGTTGCGGCTGGCGTCGCCGGCGATGAAGCGTCCGGAGACACCTGCCTCGATTCGAAGCACGATCTCCGTCTCCAGGAGCTTTTCGTCCACGACCGCGTTCTCCCACAGCGCGCCGGCTCCAAAGACGGTGACGTGCACCGCCGGATCGGTGTTCTGGCTCCCTGCCCGCCACCGGGAACTCGCGCCGCTGAAGTAGAGGTGGTTGGGGAGGGGGATGCGAAGGCGGTTGCTGCTCAGTTCCTTTGCCACGTCGCCGATCACGGGCAGGATCCGGCGATTCCGGCCAAGGCGAAAATCGAGTAGCGCGGCCGAGAGCGATGCGCCGGCTCCGGGAGAAAGCACGGCCGGGCCGAAGTTGCTTTCGATGACGTTCTCACTGGAGACCACGTTCACCAGCGCGGTGACCAGCCCGATTCTCGTCCGGACGCTCGCTCCCAGCGAGCCCGTGCCGATCGCCTGCTTGCCGTCGTCGTTCGCCGTCTCCGGGGCGCCCAGAGACTCACGGACGGTGCCGGTCGCGAACACGATCACGGGCCAGCCCGCCCGGCGCTCCCGGGCGTCCGCGAGCCGGGCGCGCAGTTCGGCCTGGGCAATCCGCACCGCCGGGCTGTTGCCTGCCTCGTTCAGCGCGATCCTCGCCTCCAGCGGATCCGCCGCGATGCGGGCAAACACCACGGCAACGTATGCCGGGTCATTCGCGTCGACCCGCACCTTCGCGGTGGCCGGGGCGGTGTCCAGGTGAGCGGCCGCTGCCCGAAACTCCTCCGGATTGGCCCGTGCATAGTTTCGGTGCGCAGTCCACGCCTGGGTGTTTTCGGCGGCCGTGACGGTCTTGTCATTATTGGCATCCGCGAACGCAGCCGCCGACGCCCGCACCTCGCGAGGGAGTGGCTGGACGGAAGCAGAATCCCCCACGAGCGCGGTGTTGACGAACGTCTGTGCAGATGCCTGGGCGGTCCAGAAAATGAACGCAGCGACGGTGGCGATGATGGAAAGGTATTTGGGCATCGTACAGTCTTTTGGAAGTGAAGTACTGGTTGTGGATTGGCGCGATCGGGCGGGGGTGTCGCAAGTTACCCAGCCAGGAGGCGGGGAGCAAGGCAACGGATACGGCAAAGAAATCGCGAGGAACAGGCCGCGAATCGGTGTGGCAGAGGTAGCTGGAGAAGAGGCCCTCGGCGACCGACACGGTGTTCGACCGCCGGCACGAACCCGGCGCCCACCCAACCTTCACCAGGGTTTGGGGCGGAGCTGGGCGAGTCTTGCGAGCCGGACGGGGCGCCCGCGGTACACCCGCAGGCTGGTCGCCTGGCCATCGAAGACTCCCCCTATTCCCTATTCCCTATTCCCTGCACTCCCCACCGCCTCTCCCGTCTGCACCCGCCACAGCGCCGCGTACATCCCTCCCGCCTCCGCCAGCTCCTCGTGCGTGCCGTGCTCCACGATGCGCCCGTGGTCCATCACGTAGATGCGGTGTGCGTTGCGCACCGTCGAGAGCCGGTGCGCGATGGCGATCGTGGTCCGGTCGCGGCTGATGTGCTCCAGCGAGCGCTGGATCGCCGCCTCCGTCTCGTTGTCCACGGCGCTGGTCGCTTCGTCCAGCACCAGGATCGGCGGGTCCTTCAGGATGGCGCGCGCGATGGCGATGCGCTGCCGCTGTCCGCCGCTCAGCTTCTGCCCCCGCTCCCCCACGACCGTCTCGTACCCCTGCGGCAGCGCCATCACGAAGTCGTGCGCCTCCGCCAGCCGCGCCGCGCGCTCCACCTCTTCGTGCGTGGCGCCGAAGGAGCCGTAGGCGATGTTCTCGCGCACGGTGCCGGGAAAGAGGAAGACGTCCTGGCTCACCAGCCCGATCGCCTTGCGCAGGTCGCCCAGGCGGATGGTGCGGATGTCGGCGCCGTCCAGCAGCACCGCTCCGGCGTCCAGCTCGTACAGCCGCAGCAGCAGCTTTACCAGCGTGCTCTTTCCCGACCCCGTGGGCCCCACGACGGCCACCGTCTCTCCCGG
>DASTNU010000518.1:0-3554 GCA_035720605.1 Longimicrobium sp.
GACCACGCCGGCTGGGCGCGCGCCGTCGCGGCCCTCCCCGTGGTGGAGTGCATGGTCCAGGACGGCGGCGGGCTGCTGCTGGGCACCCGCGCGGGGCTGCGCCGCGTCCCCCTCTGGCCGCCGGAGGGGGAGCCCTTCGCCGCCGGCCCCGTCGCCGCCGTGGGGACGCGCGCGGTGCACACCCTCTTCCGCCGCGCGGACGGCACCCTGCTGGCCGGCCTGGCCGACGGCCTGGTGCAGCTGCTGGCCGACGACGCCGCCACCCCCTTCCTCTTCGCCGGGCCCACCGCGCTCACCGTCCGCGGGATCGCGGAGGACGACGGGGTGCTGCACTTCGCCACCTCGCGCGGGGTCTTTCGCCACGACGGCGCGCGGAGCTGGTGGCTCTCCGCGGCCCACTCCGCAGACGAGGGGGCGGACTGGGAGCCGTTCCATCCCGAGAAGTCGGGGGCCGCGCGCAACTTTCCCGGCAAGGAAGAGGCGTTCGTCCCCCCCGTGCGCTGCGTGCACCGCGGACCGGACCAGTCGCTCTGGCTGGGGACGACGGCGGGGATCGCGCGCTGGTACGCGCGGCCGGCGCGGGGGCTGGCGTACACCACCGTGCTGGAGGCGTACCCCGACCTGGGGACCGGCGTCGTGCACCAGATCCGGCAGGACGAGCGCGGCGAGGTGTGGTTCTGCACCGACCGCGGCGTCTTTCGCCACGACGGGCGCGACTGGTGGCAGCTCTCCGGCCGCACCCGCTGGAGCCGGCTGGGCCGCGCCTCCCTGCGCTACGAGGGGGGCGAGCCCACGCCCCGCCCCGCCTACCGCTACGACCGCGCCTCCGCCCGCTGGCAGGCGCACCAGAACGGCGCCTGGATGGCCGCGCGCGACCGGCTGCGCTCCGCGCGCGAGCCCCCCGCCCACGCCGTTGCCTGGACCGACGCCGCCGCGGCCGACCTGGGGACGTGGGACGGGACGGCCTTCACCGCCACCGGCCCCGCGGACGAGTCCAGGCTGCGCGTGCGCTACAAGCCGCCCGCGGACGGGGAGGCGCGCATCGTCACCGGCGGCATCCCCGCGGTGCCGCGGCTGCCGGCGGGGACCTCGGTCTGGCGCTACCTGGCGCTGGAGCCGCCCGGGGTCCAGGCGCCCCCCGCCACGCCCGCGTGGAGCATCGAGGGGCGGCTCTTTCCCCCGCCGCAGCGGCTGGCGCCGTACCCCGGGCGCTTCTGGCCGGGCGAGGCGCCGCACGGCGCGGAGGACGGCTTCGGACGCGCCGTGTACGCGTACGCGCCGGCCGCGCGAGCGTGGCTGGAGTGGTCCGCGCGCACCCCGCTCTCCGTGCTGGCCCGCCTGCGCCTGCGGCGGGGAGAAGACGCAATCGACCCCGCCGTGCTGGAGCGCGTGTGGGAAGGGATCCGCCGGGTGCGCCCCGCGGGGGTCCGCGCGCTGCTGGCCGTAGAAGAAACCATCGTCAGGGGATAGGGCAATGCCACTGGTCACCGAGAACCTGGTCGCACAGATCGGGCAGCAGCAGGAGGGGTTCCTCATCCGCCCCCAGGACTGGAACCTCCTGGTGAAGGCGGTCGCCGACGCCGAGGCCGCCCTGGCGCAGCGCATCGGCGCGCTGGAGGTGCACGTCCAGCAGGAGTTCGACCGGGTGGGCGTGCGCATCGACGCGCTGGAGCAGGAGGTGGCCGACCGCTTCGACCAGGTGGAGGCCCGCTTCGCCACCGTGGAGGCGCGCGTCGGGATGCTGGAGGCGGAGCTGCGGGCGCTCACCGACCGGGTGGAGACCCTCCCCGAGCGCATGGCCGCGCTGGAGGCCAAGGTGGAGCCCGTGGTGCAGGCCGCCTACGCCGTGACCATGCACACCCCCAGGCAGGACTTCGCGCTGGGCGAGATGGCGGAGCTGGTGGCGCGCATCAGCTACCTTCCCGGCGCGGCCCCCGGGCCGCTCTCGGGAAAGTGGGTCACCTTCGTGTGCACCAGCGGCACCTTCCGCCCGGCCGACGGCTTCGTCAGCCGCGGCGGCGTGGGCGACCGCACCATCAGCGTGCAGACGGACGCGCGGGGCGAGGCGCGGGTGCGGCTGCAGTCGGACCTGGTGGACGACATGCCGCTGGCGGACGCCGAGGAGCTCTCGTCCGCCCTGCAGACGCGCGTGGGCACCCAGAACCGCTCCGTCTCCGAGCTCATCCTGCGCTCCGAGACCCCGGAGGACGAGGACGTCAAGGCGGCGTACCGGGTGCTCACGGGCAAGTACGACCGCGAGGACAGCAGCCTGCGCGGCTACGTGGACGCGTACTACCTCAAGCACGACCGGACCATCGGTCCCGTGGTGCAGGGGCCGAAGACCCCCACGCGCCCGCAGTGGATCCAGCGCTGGCGCGACTACCGCATCACCGTGATGGCCTTCGCCACCGACGACGCGGACCCCACCACGGCGGACCCCAGCCGCGGCACCAGCAGCATCCAGGTCGTCTTCCGCGACTGGGTGCGCAACTGGCTGGTCATCGACTACTGGGACCGCGTGAGGGACGTGGCGGTGGACTACCGCGACCGCCTGGTCCCCAAGGTGGACCTCACCCTGGAGAGATCGGTGGACCTGATGCGCAAGGAGGTGACGGAGATCGTCAAGGACCGCGGCGTGGTGGGGCGGCTGCGCGACTACCAGGCCATCGACGTGGCCTTCGACACGCTCACGGTCCCCGACCGGCCGGAGTTCCTGCCGACGCTGTCGAAGTCGATGAAGGCGGCGGTCGGCATCCAGCGCTCGCTGGAGCAGAACCCGGCGGGGATCCTGGGCTCGGCCAGCCAGGAGCTCGTCTTCCAGGCCTTCACCCGCAGCGCCACCCCCATCCGCGACGACCGGGTGGACGACCTGAGCCTCGCGCTGGAGGAGCTGAACGGCGAGCTCGGCAGCACCACCTCCGAGCTGGAAGGCCGGCTGGAGACGCTGGGGCGGCAGCAGACGGAGTTCCTCAGGGCGGGCGACGTGGACCTGCGCATCGAAGCCGCGGTGCCGCAGCAGGTGGACGTGCGGCTGCAGTCGCTGCAGTCCACCCTGCCGTCGCAGATCGACAGCCGCATCAACGCCATCGTTCCGGGGCAGATCCAGACGCGGCTGATCACCATCCTCCCCGAGCAGATCGACGGGCGGCTGGAGCAGCTGCTCCCCTCGCGCATCGAGACGCAGGTCAGGTCCATCCTCCCCGGGGAGATCGAGGCGCAGGTCACCCCGCGGCTCACCACGCTGGAGCAGACGTACAACACCCGCATCGGGCGCCTGGAGGGGAGCGTGGACCTGCGGATCACCACCCTGAGCTCGACCTACGACCAGCGGATCAACTCCCTCGCCCAGTCGGTGGACCGGACCGCAATCGACCTGGGGAGGCTGAGCGACACGCAGACGCGCACCACCACCGAGCTCAACAGCCAGCTCTTCCAGCTGTCGCGGTCGGGGTTCACGACGACGACGACGACGCCGATCGTCACCGGCACCCGCGAGATCAAGTGATCGCCGGCGGCGTCTCCGCGGCGCGGGGCGGCCCCACCGTCCCCGCCGG
>DASTNU010000519.1:0-3063 GCA_035720605.1 Longimicrobium sp.
AGGTGCGCGAGCGCTTCCCGTCGGAAGCGGCGTTCAACCAGGCGCTGGTGGAGGCGGGGCGCACCCCCGAGAGCTACCGGGCGGAGCTGCGGCGCCAGTTCGAGGACCAGACGCTGGTGCAGCGCTTCATGCGGCAGCGCATGGGACAGATGGCGCCCCCGGGGGTGACGGAGGAGGAGATCCGCACCTTCTTCGATGCCAACCGGGCCCGCTTCGGCACGCGTCCGGCCTCCATCTCCTTTCAGCAGGTGCTGCTGCGCCCCCTTCCCGGCGACTCGGCGCGGACGGCGGCGCTGCGCACGGCGGAGCAGGTGCTGCGCGAGCTGAACGAGGGCGCGGAGTTCGAGGTGCTGGCCCGGCGCTACGGCAGCGACGCCACCCGCGACCGCGGCGGCGACCTGGGGTGGTTCCGCCAGGGGCAGATGGTGCGCGACTTCGACCAGGTGGTGTTCGCCATGCGGCCGGGGCAGACCAGCGGGATCGTGGAGACGGAGTTCGGCTTCCACATCATCAAGCTGGAAAAGGTGCGCGGGCCGGAGCGGCAGGCACGCCACATCCTCATCCAGCCGGAGATCACGCAGGCCAACATCGATGCGGCCCGGGTGCGGGCGGACTCGGTGGCGCAGGCCATCCGCGGGGGGGCGCAGGCGCAGGACCTGGCGGCGCGCTACAACACGCCCGACGCGCTGCGCTTTCAGCAGAACGTGCCGCTGGACCAGCTGCCGCCGGCGTACGTGACGGCGCTGGAGGGCGCGGTCACGGGGACAGTGGTGGGCCCCGTCCAGGTGGAGGGCGGCCCGGTGGTCAACTTCGCGGTGGTGCGGGTGACGGGGCGGCAGAGCAGCGGCGAGTACACGGTGGAAGACCAGCGCGAGCGCATTCGCCAGGTGCTGCAGGAGCAGCGGCAGATGGCGCGGCTGCTGGAGGAGCTGCGGCGCGAGATGTACGTCTCCATCCGGCTGTGAGCGCGCCCGGGGCGGAGCCCCTGCGGATGGACGTGCTGCTGCACCGGCTGTGTCTCACGAAGAGCCGCAGCGAGGCCAAGGCGGCGTGCGAGGCGGGGGCGGTGACGGTGGACGGAAAGCGCGCGAAGCCCAGCGACGGCGTGCAGGCGGGCCGGCGGATCGCGGTGAAGTACCCGTCCCGGCTGCTGGAGGTGGAGCTGCTGGAGCTGCCGGGAAAGAGCGTGTCGAAGAAGGCGGCGCGCGACCTGTACCGCGTGCTCCGCGACGAGAAGGTCCGCTCCGAGCCGTTCTGAGGCGGCGGACGCGCGATGGACGACCAGAAACCCTCTCCCGGCGAGCCGGGGGAGGGTTTTCGTGTTCAGGCGAGGCCGCGACGGCAAACAGCGTCGCGCTTCGCGCGGGACCCTCACCCCCCTCCCCTCTCCCGCAAACTGCGCGGGAGAGGGGAGGACGGTTCGCCACCGAACGCGGCACTCGCGCCCGCAATCCGCGCCGGCGGATCTCGTGTGGTTCCAGCAGCGGTTTCGACCGCCGGGCGCGAGGCGCGGGCGACAAAGGTTGCCGCCCCCCGCGCGATCCCGCATCATCCTCCCGATCCGCGATCTCTTCCACCAAATCCCGAGCCACCGACGTGACCGCATCCATCGCCCGACCCCGAATCGCGATCACGCTGGGCGACCCGCGGGGGATCGGGCCGGAGGTGACGCGCGGGGCGCTGGCGGACGCGGAGGTCGCGGAGGCGGCGGAGTGGGTGCTGGTGGGGCCGGGGGCGCTGCTGCGGCCGGGGACGGCGGACGTGTCCGCCGGCGCGTGGGCGGCGGAGGAGGGGGCCATGGCGGCGGGGCGCATCGCGGGAGAGGCGATCCGGCGGGCGACGGAGATGGCGATGGCGGGCGAGGTGGATGCCGTCGTCACGGCGCCGATCGAGAAGAACGCCTTTCGCGCCGGCGGCTGGCACTACCCCGGCCACACCGAGATGCTGGGCGAGCTGGCCGGCGCCCGCGACGTGGTGATGATGATGGCGGCGGAGCGCACGGCGCTTGGCGGGCCCCTGCGCGTGGTCCTGGCCACCACGCACCTGGCGCTGCGCGACGTCCCCGCGGCGCTCACCGCCGACCTGCTCGTCCGGCAGGCGGCGCTGACCAGCGAGGGGCTGCGGCGGCTGTGGGGGATCGACGCGCCGCGCATCGCCCTGTGCGCGGTGAACCCGCACGCCGGCGACGGCGGGCTGTTCGGCGACGAGGAGGCGCGGATCGTGGAGCCGGCGCTGCGGCGGCTGCGGGAGGACGGGGTCCGGGTGAGCGGGCCGATCCCGGCGGACACGGTCTTCACCCGCGCGGTGCGGGGGGAGTTCGACGCGGTGGTCGCGCCGTACCACGACGTGGGGATGGCGGCGTTCAAGACGGCGGCGTTCGGCGCGGGGGTGAACGTGACGCTGGGGCTGCCCTTTCCCCGC
Organism: Longimicrobium sp.; assembly: GCA_035720605.1. Classification (GTDB taxonomy): domain Bacteria; phylum Gemmatimonadota; class Gemmatimonadetes; order Longimicrobiales; family Longimicrobiaceae; genus Longimicrobium. The sequence goes on from DASTNU010000519.1 coordinate 2,422, forward strand.
ACCTCGCCGGACCACGGCACGGCGCTGGACATCGCCGGCAGGGGGATCGCCGATCCCTCGTCGATGAAGGAGGCGATGCTGCTGGCGGTGCGGCTGGCGGCCCGTTTTGACAGGGCGGCCGGCCGGGACTAAATTCCTGCGAAATCCACGTTTGCGCTCTCCTTTCCCGCGGCAGTTTCTCGCGTGATCAGGCTTACTGCGGTCTACAAGGAGTATCCGCGCTCCGGCACGGCGCTCCGCGACGTGACCTTGCACGTCAACAAGGGCGAGCTGGTGTTCCTGACCGGCCACTCCGGCGCGGGCAAGAGCACCATCCTGCGCCTGATCCAGATGGCGGAGATGCCCTCGGCCGGCGAGGTGCGCGTCTCCGGCTTCTCGTCAAAGCTCATGCGCCACCGCGACATCCCGCAGCTGCGCCGCAAGCTGGGGGTCGTCTTCCAGGACTTCCGGCTGCTGCGCGACCGCACCGCGGAGGAGAACATCGCCTTCGCGCTGGAGGTCACGGGGACCAAGCCCGGCGCCATCGGCCCGCGGGTGAACCGGCTGCTGACGCAGGTGGGGCTCTCGCACAAGGCTCGCGCCTACCCCGACGAGCTTTCCGGCGGGGAGCGGCAGCGGGTGGCCATCGCCCGGGCGCTGGCC
>DASTNU010000520.1:0-2205 GCA_035720605.1 Longimicrobium sp.
CCGCCGGCAGCGGCGCCAGCTCCGGCGGCAGGGACCAGGTCAGCCCGGGGCCGTCCACCGAGCCGGCGCGGATCGATCCGTCCACCACCCCGAACGCCCCCGCGCGCGCCTGCCCGCCGGCCAGGAGCACGCCCCCGCCCCGCGCCGCGGCCCACTCCTGCAGCATCCGCCGCTCCCCGTCGGACACGGGCGCGCCGTTCAGCAGGATCACCGCGTCCGCGCGCGCCAGCCGCTCGGCGGAGATGCCGGAGCCGCCCTGTACCACGAACTGGCCGCGGCCCAGGTCGTACGCCGTCTCCACCGCGGCGCCGGACTCCTCCAGCGCTCGGACCAGGAACTTCGACTCCCAGTGCGGAAAGCCGGCGCGCACCAGCACCCGCGGCGCCCCGGCGGAATCCACCCAGGCCCCCGTGCGCGCGCTCGCCTCCCCCGCCTGCACCGTCCACTCGCGCCAGCCGGGGCGCGGCGGGCGCACGCGGAAGGCACCCGCGTACCGCCCGTTCGCGTCCACCCTGACGCGCAGGCTGTCCAGCACCCCCGTCTCGTCCGCAAGGCGCACCAGCACGCTGTCGTTCGCCCCCGCGGTCACGCGGAAGCCGACGGCGGCGGCGCGGCCGGAGAGGACGCGCGCGGGCGCCTCGGCCTCCACCGCCGCCGTCCGCTCCGGCAGCGCGGCGTAGAGGGGCGCCCGACGGGCCGCCGCCGCCAGCACCTCCAGCTCCGCCGCGGTGGGCGGCTCCGTGCTGGCGCGGGCGATGGCCGGCGGCGCCCGGCCGACGAGCAGCGAGTCCGCCTGGCGGTCCAGCGCCCGCGCATCGGCGATCCACGCTGGCGCGGGCGGGCCGCCCCTCCGGCGCCAGAGGGCGGGAAGGAGCAGCGCGAGGGCGAGCAGGAGCAGGACGGCGGCGCGGAGGGCCGCGGGGGCGCTCTTCATCGCGTGAGCGCGTAGACGGCCACGTTCACCCCGAAGCGCGTGTTGTCCACGGACTGGAAGCGCTTGTTGCGGGCGTGGTAGTTCCACTCCGACGCGTAGTCCTTGTTGCTGTACAGCACGCCCAGCCGCCCGTTGACCTCCACGCCGAACAGGTTCTCGTGGATCAGGTTGTCGCCCCAGCCGTTCAGCTCGTGGCTGGTGGTGGGCGGCCCCTCGTCGAAGACGAAGAAGGCGCGGTACAGCTCGTGGTTGTTGGGGATCGGCCTCAACGCGCCAGCGCCGAAGATGCGGTTGAGCTCCGCCGTCGCCGTCTTGTGGAAGGCGCCGTCGACGTCGTGGTTGTGGTCGTCGATGAAGATGAAGCCGCCGCGCTCCACGTACGCCTTGAGGTTGGCGCTCTCCTGCTGGTTGAAGCGCAGCGGCAGGTGGCCGGTGAGGAAGACGAAGGGAAAGCGGAACAGCTCCGGGCTGGCCAGGTCCACCACCGCCCCGGCGGACGCCACGGGGAGCGAGGTGTACTGTGCGATGGAGTGCAGGATGTTCGTCGGCACCAGCGGCGCGCTGTTCCAGTCGCCGCTCTCGTAGCGCGCCGTGGCGAACACGAACGCCTCCGGCGCCGCCGGCGAAGCCTCCGCCTGCGGCGCGGGCGCGGGGGCCTGCTGGAGCACGGCGGAAGATGCGAGGGCCGCTGAACCAAGGAGCATCAGGACTGTGATGGCGGGCATCCAGCGCAGCCGCGACGCCCCCTCCGGCGGACGCAGCGCGACTTCGTTCGAACCGCCGGACACCCTGCCCCGCGGTCCGCGCAGGCGGACTTTGCGAACTTCCAGCGGCGAATTCATTCGCTCCCGGGGGCTGACACCGCGATCCGTCCGCGGCGAAACCTCGAATCGCCCCATCCCCCGCCCGCTCATGGCGTCCTCCCCAGCCGCCGGAAGTACTCCGCGGCCGACGGGTCCGCCGTGGAGGGGAGCGGGCGCGCGGCGGCGCCGGCGGGCGGCGACAGGCGCTCGCGGGCGCGGCGCAGCAGGTCGCGGGCGCGTTCGGTGCGCCCGTTTGCCGCCTCCCCCGCGGCCTGCGAGATCCACCCCGCCGCCTCGCGGTCCGCGGACGCCTCCCCCAGCACGCGCGCGGCAAGGGTGCTGATCTCCAGCGACGACTGCCGTCCCGGCTTGCGCCCCAGCCCCGCCGCCACGCGGTCCAGCTCCGCCAGCAGCGGCAGCAGCGACGCGAGCGCGGCGCCGCCGGAGCGCGCCGCCGGCGCCACCTCG
>DASTNU010000521.1:0-2827 GCA_035720605.1 Longimicrobium sp.
CACCGCCTGTGGCGTGACGCCAACCAAGTCGGCGGCCTCGGAGTTCGACATTCCGCGCTTCAGGACGGCGTGCACCGCGATGCGGCGCTTCTCTTCCTGAGCAGCCGAGGGCAGGGACCGCGCGTCGCGATTTTCCATGCCTCAATATACTATGATGGCCTGGAAAATGCAAACTATTTAATGTCCGGAGTAATAAGTGGTACGGGGTAAGCCAAGCATCGCGTCCACCCAAGCTCCGACCGTCTCTGCGTCTGCGGGCGTTGGCTCGACCCGTCGGTCGAAGACACGGCGGACGTACGCGCTCGGGAGACGTGATTCCCCGCGGACGGGTTGCGCACCTTGGCTTAGCCTTTCGACCAGCGCCTGCGACGGCGAGCACGTGATCCGCAACGCGAACGAAACCAGTGCCGCAAAATCAGACACGATTTCGGCAGCACCAACTGCGGCGGGCTGCACCCCCCTGAAATCAGGGTCGAATTCAAGTCGATTCTCAAACGTATAGACTAACGCAGGTACGCCCGTGACGATCGTCGCGGGCGTGAGTGTGCCGACGCGCGTTACGATGGGCAGGAACCCGGCGTAGTTGGCGTAGAGGATTCCCCGCTGTGGGGTTACGTGCACGTGCTCAGTTGCGAAGAACTTGCCCGTGATAATCTGTAGCACAGGCGCTCCCCTCTTAACAGGGATTCGAAATCCGAGTCGTCTGTCAGCTCACGGCGAGTTCCTCCGCCCGTTGCAGGATCTCGGACGCCTTAGTACCGATCGCTCCCGCAACCAGAACGAGTACGCGAACCGTGGGCGATTTGAGGCCCCGTTCGAGCTGTGAGATGTACGTGGGGTGTAGCTTGCATCTAGAGGCCAACGCTTCCTGCGTCAGGCCGGCCCGCTTTCTTTCGGTCGCGATCACTTGCCCGAGAATCGCCTCGAAGTTCTCCATACGCTCTCCGCCTCGCTTCGGTGAGCGTGGAGTGTCGGCGCGTTAATACTTTCGTACCAGAGACAAAAGTATTAGATTGCCAACGCTTGGCCGTCGATCTAGCGCTTGGCCTGAAACGGCTCAAGCAACTGCGATGGCCGAAGGCCCAATGCTTCTGCGAGGCGGACGATGTTCACCAGGGCCACGTTCCGTTCTCCGCGCTCTGCGCCCCCGACGTAGGTCCGATCCAGGCCAGCTTTGATCGCCAGCTTCTCCTGTGAGAGGCCAGCTTCCAGCCGGTAGGAGCGGAGGGTTTCCCCAAACTGTTTGAGGATGTCTTCTCGGTTCTGACGAGCCACAAGTCCTCGGGTCGGTAGAGGGTGAATCACCGACCATAGGAATTGTGCTCCGATGACAATAAGGCTACGGGCTATGAGTATCTGATACTCATAGTCATCTAACACCTTCAACGCGGAGGTAAGATGGAAGGACGCTGACACATGGGCCGTTGGGGCTGCCGCTGGAGCAGGACCGCCGCGCACTCCGAAAGCCGGTACGCCTGTAGCGGGCGTCGGGACGCTGATCAACGGGCGTTCCCCCGTACCCTGGCCCCCACCTCCCTCCAGTGGGATGAAAACTCCTGCCACGAGCCAGGGGCACACCTTGGGCGTGCAGCTTAATCTGGGGCGGTTGCTGGTGCGGCTCTCCCAGAAGGATTGGGTACGCTGAAACGCGGGCCGGCGCGAGCCGACCCGAAATCGTCTGGGCAAGTCCACCTCAGGCGTTCATCACGAGCAGCACGCCCCGCCCAATGGCCACGCGAGGGTGGACGCCCGGAAGCATCAGGCGTCCACCCTCGCTGCATGGTAAGCAGGCGACTGGCAGGGATTGCCCGCGCGACGCGTCTTCGGGTGAGAACGGATCACAATCGAGTGCCGCCGCAGGCTCCACATGGGTAGCACCCGGTTAGGTCGGTGAGCCGGTTGGCTGGTTGCCCGATTGCCCGGTTGGCAGGGCAACCGGCGAGCCGTGGAGTTGGATCCGCCGGACAGCCGGGGACCGGGGTAGCCGGCTTTCCTGGGTGCCCGCTGGAGCAAGGAGATGGCATCGACACGGGCCGGGGGGCATTCGCCTCCCGGCCCATTTTTGTTTTCCTGACCCGGGTAGAGGGCCTGCCAGGGACGGTACGCGCGTGCGCGCGCGCAGTCCCCAGCAGGCCCTCTCGCACCTCGTCGGCGTTTCGGCAGCGGTGGTGGTAACAGGTGGGGAACACCCGTAGCGAGCCGTGACCGGGAGGCGCCTATACGCTCGCTTCGCTCGCAGGCACCCCCGGTCGGCTCGCCTTTTCGCTGCGCTCAAAGGGAACACCGTTGTCGCGTCGTACGCTCCGCAAACCCACCCGCTGGACCCCCGAAGAGTGGGCCCAGGTCGAACGCTCCGCCGCCGCCCGCGGCGTGCCGCCGCTGCGCTACGTCCGCGAGGCGGCGCTCGGGATCCCGGCCACGCCCCAGCCCGGCCGCGGCCAGCTCATCACCCCCGCGCGCCGCGCGCGGTCGCTTTGGAACCAGCTCGCGCGCATCGCCAACAATCTCCACCAACTCCGCCGCGTGGCCGAGGTCGACGGAGACGACGACGGCGTGCGCGTGCTCACCGCCGCGGCCGGCAGCGTGGAGTACGTGATCTCCGCGGCGCCAGCCAAGCTCGGGGCGCGTGGCAACGTGGTGATCGCGGGCCTCGTCGAGGCGGGGAATGCGCTCAACGCGCTCGCGCACCGCGCGAACACGACCGAAGAGCTTCCGCCCATGCGCGAGGTGCGCGCAGTCCTGGACCAGGTCGAGGCGGCCGTGCGGGAAGCGCTGCCGTGATCGCCGGCCAGACGTTCGGTGAGAGTTTCGTGGGGCTGGGTTCCTA
>DASTNU010000522.1:0-2035 GCA_035720605.1 Longimicrobium sp.
CTGGGCGTGGAAGCAAATCTAAGCACGGCAACGATTAAAAGGGGGTCTATGGAGTGGGTGGCGGATGGGGCGCAGCGGCTGTCGGCCTCGCTGTGGGGACGAGGCCACAGCGCGCTGCACTTACCATCCGCCTCGGCGGAACAGGACGACCGGCACGGTGCGCACCATGATGCGCAGGTCCTCACGCACGCTCTGCCGCCGGATGTACTCGAGGTCGTAGCGCACCTTGTTTCGCACGTCGTCGATGGAGCTGTCGTAGTGCTGGCTGATCTGCGCCAGCCCGGTGATCCCGGGCTTGGTCCGCTGCCGCAGGGGATACTCCGCGATGTGCGTCCGCAGCTCGGCGAAGATGCCCGGCCGCTCCGGCCGCGGGCCCACGATGTTCATGTCGCCCCGGAGCACGTTGAGGAGCTGGGGGAGCTCGTCGAGCCGGTACTGGCGCAAGACGCGGCCGATGGGAGTGACGCGCGGGTCGTCCTGCTGGGCCCAGACGGCGCCGCTCTGCGACTCGGCGCCGACCCGCATCGTGCGGAACTTGTAGATCGTGAACGGCCGCCCGCCGAGGTCCCGGCGGCGTCCGAAGTTCCGGTCGGCGCGGCCGGGGCCGCGCCGGTCGAGCCCGACGCGCTCCTGGGTGTAGAGCACCGGGCCGCGCGAGCTGAGCCGCACCGCGAGCGCGATCAGGATGAACACGGGCAGCGCGAGCACGAGCGCCATCAGCGCGAGGAGGACGTTCAGGACGCGCCCGGCCCAGGGCGACGTGGTGACGCCGGCCTGCACCTCCTCGACGAGCTGCCGATAGGCGCCGCTGCGCGAACGCGGCGCGGTCGCGTACGAGTTTGCCGCCAGCTCGGCTCGGCGTACTCCTGAAGTTGCGGATCCCATGGGCGTTGCCGTCGCGGTGAGAGAGCGAGGGTCGAGGCTCAAGGCCATACCTCGTTCCACATTATGCTGAAATCGCTCGCGATCCTGTGATCGGACTCACTGAGGCCCTCAGCCGGCGCTCATCGTCCCGTGCGCGGCGACTTGAGCGGGCGCAGCAGGGGAATGGTCTCCCCGAGCCCGAAGCTCGCGAGCCAATTGCTGAACCGGGAACGCTCCAGCGGAAGCTCCGGGGACGCGGCCTCGTCCCCCGCGGGCGCGGGGTGGCGGACGGCCGTCTCGCTCGAAGCGGCGGAAGTCCCGGTCGACGTCGTGTGCGTCATACCAGACCACTTATGCAAAGGTTTGCACACCTTCGTGAACCTGTCTGCGTACCATTCAAAGATGACGCCGCAGATTCTGGCGCGGCGCCCCCTTCCGTGTCCCCTCGCGGGCGATGCCCTAACCAACTTGCTGGCAAGATGTTAGTTTGCCGGTCATGGCCCGGCTGCACCCCCGGGTGAGTACCGCGCCGTTGCTGCAAGGCCACACCCCGGCGCGTGCGGTCGCCACAGCGCGTAACGCTGCAGGCCGTGGCATTTCGGCATCCATACTGTGGCGTCGGTCCAGCGCCCGGCCGCCGAGGACCCCGGGTCGAGCGGCGTCAAATCGTTGACGCGTCGCAGGTTGCGATTTGGAGGAAGGCCCGCACGACTCCTGCGTTTCGGCTGGGCCCGGGCTGGCGTCTTCTCTCCCATCCACGGTAGCCATGGCTCATCGCGACAAGGTCCCGACCACCCCGCTCGTGCTCATCGCGAACGACCAGGAATGGTCCGCGCGCTCGCTCGAGAGCATCCTCGGCCCCAACGGTTATTCCGTGGTCCGCGCCTATACCGGGCAGCAGGCGCTGGAACGGGCCCGCACGGCGCAACCCGACCTCATCATCCTCGACGCCCAGATGCCCGACATGCATGGGTTCGAGGTGTGCCGAGCGCTGCGGAACGACCCGCGCTTCAGCGCCACCACGCCCATCGTGATCACGACGTCGGGACCCTCGGGACGCACCCAGCGGCTCGAGGCCTATCAGGCCGGCGCCTGGGAATTCCTGGGCCAGCCCCTGGATGGCGAGTCCCTGCTCCTGAAGCTCGATGCGTTCCTGCGCGCCAAGCTGGAA
>DASTNU010000523.1:0-2635 GCA_035720605.1 Longimicrobium sp.
ACGTCCGACCCCTGCCGCGCGGCGCCCGGCCGCAGCTCGCCGAAGAAGTGCATCCCCCGCTTGAAGAGGCGGGTGAACGGCGATTCACGAAGTCCGCGCACCCAGGCGTACGCCTCGTCCAGCCGCTCCGCGGCCTGCACCCGGTCCAGGAACTGGTCCGCCTCGCTGTGCAGGCGCCGGAACTGGACCAGCTTGAGCGCGATCACGGTCCACGACGCCACCGACATCAGGGCCAGCACGCCCATGATGATCTTGGTGGAGGGCGTGCCGTGGGCCACCATCTCCCACGCGGCGGCGAACTCGTTTCCGCTGTGCTGCTGCATCAGGCCAGTGCGAGAGTGCGGGAGTGCGAAAGTGCGAAAGTGGTCCGGACGCGGTCACTCATCGTCGGCATCGCCCGATTTGTGAGACTCGCGGTCCAGGCCGAAGAGGTAGCGCACGGTGTCGATCACCCCCGTGCCGCGGCCGTTGCCGGCGGCGTCGCGCAGGCGGGCGGTGGGGGCGTGCAGCACCTTGTTCACCAGCGAGCGCGTCAGGGCGTCGATGGCCAGCTGGTCCTCCGCGGACAGGTGCGACAGCTGGCGCAGCGCGCGCTCCACCTCCGCGCGGCGCAGCTCCTCGCCGCGGTCGCGCAGGGCGCGGATGGTGGGGACCACGGCCAGGCCGCTGTACCACGCCCAGAAATCCTCGACCCCCTGCCCGACGATGGACTCGGCGTGGGGGAGCTGCGCGCGGCGCCGCCCCAGGCTGTCGTCCACGATCTGCTGCAGGTCGTCGATGTTGTACAGAAAGACGTTGGGCTGGTCCGCCACCGCCGGCTCCACGTCGCGCGGGATGGCGATGTCGATGATGCACAGCGGCCGCCGCGGCCCGTGCGGCAGCGCGCCGCGCAGGCGGTCGACGGTGAGGACGGGATGGGGCGCGGCGGTGGAGCAGATGACGATGTCCACCTGCGGCAGCGCGCCGGCGAACTCCTCCCAGTGGATGGCCTCGCCGCCCCAGCGGTCCGCCAGCTCGCGCGCCCGCTCGTACGTGCGGTTGGCGACCACGGCGGTGCGCACCCCTTCGCCGCGCAGGCACTCCAGCGTGGTCTCGCTCATCTCCCCCGCGCCCAGGACCAGCGCGCGCCGGCCGCGCAGCGAGCCGAAGATCTTCTTCGCGAGGTCCACGGCGGCGGAGGAGACGGAGGCGGCGCCGATTCCCAGCCCCGTCTCGCTGCGCACCCGCCCGCCGATGGAGAAGGCGGTCTGGAAGAGGCGGTGCAGCGCCTGGCCCACCACGGGGCCGTGCTCCGCCGCCACCTCGCGGGCGGCGGCGTACGCCTCCTTCACCTGCCCCTGGATCTGCGGCTCGCCCAGGATCATGGAGTCCAGCCCGGACGCCACGCGGAACAGGTGCTCCGCGGCCTGCCGGTCGCGGTGGACGTACAGGTGGCGGGCGGCGCCCGCCGGGTCCGCCCCGATGCGGGCGGCCAGCAGGGCGCGGGCGCGCTCCACCCCGTCGCTGCCGTCGGGGAGGGCCAGGTAGAGCTCGGTGCGGTTGCAGGTGGAGAGCGCCACCGCCTCCGCCCCGTCGGCGGAGAGCGCCAGCAGCGCCGCCGGGACCTCGGCGCGCCCGAAGGCGAGCCGCTCCCGGAGCTCGATGGGCGCCGTGCGATGGCTTGCTCCTACGACTGCGAGAGGCATCGGCGGATGGCCTGCTCCACGTCCTGGTCCCGGCCCGCGACCGCCAGGTCCAGGAACTCGGGGGTGATCAGCTCGAACCAGAAGGCGCGCCGCCGCCCCTCGTCGGCGGGCCAGCGCGCCTGCACCTCCTCCCGCACCCCCGCCAGCCGCGACGCCGCGCGCCCCAGCCCGGGGGTGACGTCCGCCTCCAGCCGCTCGCGCAGACGCCGGGCCAGCAGCGGCGACGCGCCGCCGGTGGAGACGGCGACCACCACGCCGCCGTGCCGGATGTGGGCGGGAACGTGAAAGGAGGCATCGTCCGGGTCGTCCGCCCGCATCCACAGCGCGCCGCCCACTCGCGCGTCGGACGCGACGGTCTCGTTGACGTCCGGGTCGTCCGTGGCCGCGAAGACCAGCCGGTACTTCACGGCGTCCCACGGAGCGTACGGCCGCGCGTGCCAGCGCAGGTCGTGCCCCTCGATGAGGCGCCGCACGGGGTCGCGCACCTCGGGGGAGATGATCTCCGGCCGCCCGCCGGCCTCCACCAGCCCCGCGACCTTGCGCGCCGCCACCTCGCCCCCGCCCACCACCAGGATGCGCAGGGCACCGACGTCCAGCATCACGGGATAGAGTGCGGCGCTCACAGGAACCCCGCGCCGGAGCTTTCCGTGGCCCGCAGCAGCACGTACGCCGCCACCACCAGCGCGAAGCCGACCACCGAGGCCAGCGCGCCGCGCCGCGCCCGGGCCGAGCCCTCGCCGCCGCGGGCGCCCAGCGCGGCCATGAAAACGGCGAGGGTGATTACCCCCAGCACGACTTTCGGGTTTCCCAGCCGCATGGGGGGGCCGAAGCGCTCCGACCACGCCCAGCCCAGCACCAGCGCCAGCGCCAGCACGGGCAGCCCCAGCAGCAGCGCCCGCCGGCCGATGCGGTCCAGCGTATCCAGCGGGGGAAAGAAGCGGAAGACGGCG
>DASTNU010000524.1:0-2413 GCA_035720605.1 Longimicrobium sp.
GCAGCTCCAGCACGCGGGCGGATACCTGAAGGTGCTTCCGGAGGGCGCGGCCGGCCCGCTGTACATCCTGGCGGGGGACCGGCGCACCTTCACCGTCCTCTCGCCCGTCTGCACGCACCTGGGGTGCACCGTGAACATCGAGGGAGCGCTCCTGGTCTGCCCCTGCCACGGCTCGACCTACGACCGGAGCGGAGCCGTCCTCCGCGGGCCCGCCGAACGCCCCCTGCGGCGCTACGCGGCGAGTGTCACCGAGCAGGAGGAACTGGTGATCCAGCTGGAGGAAGGACGATGAGCCGCTTCGCGCCAGTGGTGGTCCTGCTGTGCGCCGTCATGGCTTCCCGGGCGGGAGCACAGGTGGAGACGCCGCAGGATAGCGCCCGCGACACCATCCCGGCCCGGCCGATGGTGGAGGGCGGCATCCATGACAAGCCCTTCCTCACGCGGCTGATGGGGCGCACCGCCATCGGCGGCTACGCCGAGGCGCACGCGCGGTTCGCCCGGGCCGACGGGGTGACGGAAGAGGCGGGGTTCCTGCTCAAGCGCTGGAACATCTTCACCTCCACGCAGGTGAGCGATTTCGTGCGCATCGGCGCCGAGCTGGAGTTCGAGGAGGGCGGCGAGGAGATCAAGCTGGAGTATGCCGCCATCGACGTGGGCATCCACCCCGCGCTGACGCTCCGGGCCGGGGCCATCCTGGCGCCGCTGGGCCGCTTCAACCTTTCGCACGACAGCCCGCGCAACGAGTTCACCGACCGGCCCATCGTCTCGACGGAGATCGTGGGGACGGCGCTCACCGAGGCCGGCGTCGGCGCGTTCGGGGTCGTGGGGCTGGGACCGCGCGGGCGGCTCACCTACGAGCTCTACGCCGTCAACGGCTTCGACGACGGGCTGATCACCGACTCTCCCGACGGAACGCGCATCCCCTTCGGACGCGGCAACTTCGAGGACAACAACGCCTCGCCTGCGCTGACGGGGCGTGTGGCCTGGAGTCCGCGCGTCGGATACGAGTTGGGCGTCTCCGGCCACCACGGCGCCTACAATACCTTTCACGTGGACGGCGCGCGCATCGATGAGCGCAACGACCTGACGATCGTCGCCCTGGACGTGGAGGCGCGGGTAGCCGGGATCGAGTGGAGCGGCGAGGCGGTCCAGGCGAGTATCGACATCCCGGCCGGACTGCGCGGGATCTACGCCTCCGGGCAACGTGGGTTGTACCTGCAGGGGATGCGCGTCTTCGGGCGGGGTCGGGTGTGGACGATGCCGGGATCCTACTTCGCCGTTGGCGCGCGCCTGGACGTGGTGGACTTCGACACCGGCCTGAACGGCGACGCGGTGCAGCGGCTGACCGGCGTGCTGAACTTCCGGCCGACGGAGGACACCGTGCTCAAGCTCGACTTCCAGCGTGGCCGCTCCAGCGACCGCTTCAACAACCGGGGTGACGGCGCGGCGATGCTGTTCTCGATCGCGACGTACTTCTGATCCCGTGATTGGCGGGCGGGCACCACCTGGCCGCGACGCTTTGGCTTGACCTCCGGTCGCAGTCGTCGTATCATCCGATAGTGATATTTGCCCGTTGACCTGATTCGCATGCTTACGACCACGCACGCCCAGTCGCTCGCGCTCAAGGCGAAGCTCTTCCGGGGCTTCTCCGATCCGTCGCGCCTCTCCATCCTGGAGGCGCTCAGGGATGACGCGCGCAGTGTGGGCGAACTGGTCGAAGCCACGGGTCTCTCGCAGTCGAACGTCTCCAACCACCTTGGCTGCCTGCTGGACTGCGGGCTCGTCGAGCGCGAGCCGCAGGGGCGGCGGGTGATCTACCGGCTGGCTGACGAGCGTGTGGGTACCCTCCTCAGCCTCGCTGACGAAATCCTGGAGGAGGTGGCGCAGGGCGTGTACGTCTGCCCGCGCTACGAGCCGCCGGCCACTTCCGGGCCTGTCTCCATCTCCCGCACCCGGCCGGCTTCGCCATGACCCGCCGCCGGGTGCCGTGCCTGTTCCGCGCCGCCGCGCTGCTCGCCGCCCTGGGAATGTTCCTGGGGTGGATGGAAGTCGCCATGCCCGACATCCACGATGGGCACCGGACCGCGGAGCCGGAGCGGGACCCGAGCGCGTGGGTCCACCTCTCGCACGGCCATGCGCCCGGGCCTGCCGATGCGCCTGGACACGCGCCGCAGTCCCCGCACACCTGCCACTGCATCCACGCACACGCGCCAGCTCTCCCCGCCGCGTCGGTCGAGCCGTCGCGGCCCTCCGCAGTCTACCTCCTCTTCGCCCCTACGCAGCGCGCGCTCGCCAGCGTCGCGCCCGAGGCCCACTTCCGCCCTCCCGTCGCGTAAGCCTCCCCGGCACCGCGAGCCGGCTCCGGCCGTGCCCGTAGACGTGCCCGCGTCCACCTCTGGACGCACCTGACGCT
>DASTNU010000525.1:0-5951 GCA_035720605.1 Longimicrobium sp.
TCCGCGTACGTCATCGTCCGCCCCTCGAACGCCAGCGCGACGGCGTCCGGCGTGCGCGCCGCCTGCTCCGCGAGGGCGCGGTGCAGCGTGACGGCGGGGAGCGCGGCGTCGGGGCCGGCGCTCATCGCGCGGACGGCAGCCGCCTCCGCGTCCGACATCATCGCCAGCGACGAGACGGGCGCCTCCGGCTGGCGGACCGCGGCGCGCAGCAGCGCTTCCAGCTGGCGCCCCATCCGCTCCATGGTGGCGGCGTCGAACAGGTCGACCGCGTACTCCACCCCGGCGGCGAGCGACCCGTCGGGGTGGTCGAACAGGTTGAGCGTCAGGTCCACCTTGGAGGCGACGAACGCGCCGTCCGCGCCGGGCGCCGTCTCCCCGCGCAGCCCCTCGACGCCCTCGGTGGGGCCCGCGGGGGTGTTCTGCAGGACCAGCATCACCTGGAAGACGGGGCTGTGGCTCAGGCTGCGGCCCGGCTGCAGGTCCTCCACCAGGTGCTCGAAGGGAAGCTCCTGGTGCGCGAAGGCGCCCAGCGTGGCCTCGCGCACGCGCCCCAGCAGCTCCACGAACGACGGGTCGCCGGAGAGGCCGGTGCGGATGGGAAGGGTGTTGACGAAGAAGCCGATCAGCTCCTCCGTCTCGCGCCGCGTGCGCCCGGCGACCGGCGTGCCGACGACCACGTCGTCCTCCCCGGACCAGCGGGCGAGCAGGAGGGTGAACGCGGCGAGAAAGGCCATGAACGGCGTGGCGCCCTCGCGCTGGGCGAGCGCGCGCACCGGCTCCGCCACCTCCGCCGGGATGGCGAAGCGATGGATGCCGCCGCGGTAGCTCTGCATCGCGGGGCGGGGGCGGTCCGTGGGCAGCTCCAGCAGGGCGGGGGCGCCGGCCAGGTGCTCGCGCCACCACGCCACCTGCCGCTCCAGCCGCTCGCCGCTGAGCCAGCGGCGCTGCCAGACGGCAAAGTCGGCGTACTGGATCGGCAGCTCCGGCAGCGGCGACGGCTGGCCGTCGGCGAAGGCGCGGTAGAGGGTGATGAGCTCGCGCCAGAACACCCCCATGCTCCACCCGTCGCTGACGATGTGGTGCATGGCGGCCAGCAGGACGTGGTCGTCCTCCGCGATGCGCAGCAGCCGCGCGCGAAAGAGCGGCCCCCGCTCCAGGTCGAACGGCGTCGCCGACCATTCCGCCACCCGCCGCGCGGCCTCTTCCTCGCGCTCCGCGATCGTTGGAGCGGTCTGGTCGTCGATCCCGAGGTGGAGCTCGCCGGCGTGCTCGATGCGCTGCACCGGCTCGACGTCGACGGCGGGAAAGCGGGTGCGGAGCGACTGGTGGCGGCGGACGACCTCGCCGAGGGCGCGCTCCAGCGACGGCGCGTGGAGCGCGCCGCGCAGCCGGAGCGAGAAGGGCATGCTGTAGGTGAGGCTTCCCGGCTCCAGGCGGTCGATGAACCACAGCCGCTGCTGGGTGAACGACAGGGGGTACTCGCCGCCGTCGCGCGCGGCGGCGACGGGCGCGTCGGCATCCTCCCCCTTGCGCGTCCTGAGGCGCTGGGCGAGGAGGCGGCGCTGCTCGGGGGTCAGCGTGTCCAGCCGGGTGGCGATGTCCGTCATGCTATGCCTTCAGGGCCGCGGGCGGCGTCGCCGCGCGGCGTGGGTGAACTTCCAAACTGCGACGACAAGCTTCTCACTGCGCGGGGGCCCCTCCCCCGGCCCCTCCCCGCTCGTTCCTCGCGGAGAGGGGAGAACTGCAACGGCAACGGCGTCGCGCTTCGCGCGGACCCCTCACCCCCGGCCCCTCTCCCGCAAACGGCGCGGGAGAGGGGAGAATTCGATTGCGCTCCGGACGCATCCTGCCGGGGATGGGGGCGCCCGCCCCTCGCGCCGATCCGGCCTCAACGCACCAAGCCGTCCCCAACCACCCCTCCCCCGAAGTTGGGGGAGGGGTCGCCGCCGAGCCGCGAGGAACGAGCGGCGCAGGCGGCGGGGGAGAGGGCTTCCCGGCGCAGCCGGGAGTGCCTGCCCTCGGTGCCGCGCTCTCCGCGGCGCACCTCCACTCACGCACTCACGCACTCACGCACTTCCTTCCTCCGCCAGCAGCGCCGCGATCTCCTCGTCGGAAAGGCCCGCCAGCTCGTCCACCATCGCCTCCAGCACCGGGGAGCCGATCTCCTGGATCGCCTGGGCCAGGCCGGCGACGGTGGGGTCCTGGAAGAAGGTGAGGATGGGCACCTGCACGTCGAAGGCGTCGGCGAGGCGCACGATGACCTGCGTGGCCAGCAGCGAGTGCCCGCCCAGCTCGAAGAAGTTCTGCGTCACGCCCACGCGGTCGCGGCGCAGCACCTCCGTCCAGATCTCGGCGACCATGTCCTCCACCCCGTTGCGCGGCGCCACCTCCTCCTCGCCCGTCTCGTGCGCTTCGGGGGCGGGAAGGGCGCGGCGGTCCACCTTGCCGGTGCCGGTGAGCGGCAGCGCCGGCAGCTCCACGAAGGCGGAGGGCACCATGTACTCCGGCAGCCGCTCGCGCAGGTGGGCGCGCAGCGCGGCGGCGGGCGGGGGGCCTTCCCCCGGCACCACGTAGCCCACCAGCCGCGGGTCGCCGGCCACGTCTTCGCGCAGGACGGCGGCCGCCGCGCGCACGCCGGGGTGGCGCAGCAGCTCGCTCTCGATCTCGCCCAGCTCGATGCGGTAGCCGCGCAGCTTCACCTGCCCGTCCAGGCGCCCCATGAAGGCCAGCGCGCCGTCCGGCCGCCAGCGCACCCGGTCGCCCGAGCGGTACATGCGCGCGCCGGGAAGGCCCGCGAACGGGTCGGGGACGAACCGCTCCGCCGTGAGCGCCGGGCGGCCCAGGTAACCGCGCGCCACGCCGCCGCCGCCGATCCACAGCTCGCCGGGAATGCCGGCCGGGACGGGGCGCCCGCGCGCGTCCAGCACGTACAGCCGCGCGCCGGGCACCGGCCCGCCGATGGGCGCGCCGCCGGGGCAGGGCCCGGTGACGGGGTGCTGCGTGGCGTAGACCGTGGTTTCCGTGGGCCCGTACATGTTCCAGACGGCGCCGGTGCGGGCCAGCAGCTGCTCCGCCAGGTCGGCGGACAGCGCCTCGCCCCCGGGCATGGCCCGCAGGCGGGGCGAGCCCCGCCACCCGGACTGCACCAGCATCTGCCAGGTCGCGGGCGTCGCCGCCATCACCGTGGCGCCGGAGGCGTCGATCAGTCGGGCCAGCGCGGGGCCGTCCGCCACCTCGCCGCGCCCGGCGACGACGACGCGCGCGCCGGTCACCAGCGGCAGAAACAGCTCGGGGACGGAGACGTCGAACGAGATGGTGGTCACCGCGAGCGTCACGTCGTCCGGACGCATCCCGGGGGCGAGCTCCATCCCGGCCAGGAGGGACGAGAGGGTGCCGTGCTCCACCTCCACCGCCTTGGGCCGGCCGGTGGAGCCGGAGGTGTAGATGAGGTACGCCCGGTCGCGCGGCGCCACCTCCGCCGAGACCCGTGCGATGGATTCGCCCGCCGCGGGACGCGGCGGCACGGGGAGGACGGCGGCGCCGGTGGACGGGATCTCCGGCAGCGCGGGATCGGCCAGCAGGAGCGCGGCGCCCGCGTCCCGCAGCATGAAGGCGAGACGCTCCGGCGGATGCACGGGGTCCAGCGGCAGGTACGCGGCGCCCGCCTTGAGGATGCCGAGGAGCGCGGGGACCAGCGGCAGGCCGCGGTCCACGTACACGCCCACGATCGCCCCCCGGCCGGCGCCGCGCGCCCGCAGCTCCCCGGCCACCCGGCTGGCCCAGGCGTCCAGCTCCGCGTACGTCAGCCGTTCGGCGCCGGCCTCGACGGCGGCGGCATCGGGGTCGGCGTCGGCCCGGGCCTCCACCCGCCGGTGCAGCGCTTCCGCGGGCACCACGACGGACGGGCCGCGCCCCCACTCCTCCAGCAGCACGCGCCGCTCGTCTGCACCGACCACGTCCAGCGCGGCGAGGGGCGCGCCGGGGTCGCGGACGGCGGCGTCCAGCACCGCGCGGAAGGTGCGCTCCACCTCGGCGATGGTCGCGGCGTCGAACAGGTCGACGGCGTATTCCATCATCCCGCCGATCTCCTCCCCCGTCTCGAAGGTGGTGAGCAGGAGGTCGAACTTGGCGGTGCCGGTATCCACCAGCCCGGCGGCGTTGTCGGGGTCCAGCATGCGCATGGGGAGCGCGGGCGGACGGTCGCCGCCGGCCGCGGCGCCCTGCTGCGCGGCGAAGTTGGGCTGGTGGAAGTAGCTCACCTGGAAGACGGGATGCCGGCTCAGGTCGCGCGGCACGCCCAGCTCGTCCACCAGCTTTTCGAAGGGAAGGTCCTGGTGCCGGCTGGCGTCCAGCACCGCGCGGCGGGTGAGGGCGACGGCGTCGCGGAAGGTGGCGTCCGGCGCCATCCGCAGCCGCAGCGCCGCCGAGTTGACGAACATCCCCACGATGGGCTCCAGCTCGGGGCGCGCGCGGCTTCCCAGCAGCGTGCCCACCACCAGGTCGTCCTGGCCGGACCAGCGGCGCAGCAGCTCCGCGAAGGCGGCCAGGAGCACCATGTTGACCGTCGCCGCCTCGCCCCGGCCCACCTCGCGGACGCGCGCCGCCAGGCCCTCGTCCAGGTGGAAGTGGTGCACGCGGCCGCGATTGCTGGCCGTGGCGGGGCGGGGGCGGTCCGCCGGCAGCTCCAGCGCGGGGGCGCCGTCCAGCAGCTCGCGCCAGTAGCGCACCTGCTGCTCCAGCGCCTCGCCCCGCAGGCGCTCGCGCTGCCAGGCGGCGTAGTCCGCGTAGCGCAGCGGCGGCTCGGGGAGCTCCAGGGTGCGGCCCTCGTGGAACGCCTCGTAGTACGCCAGCAGGTCGCCGTACAGCCGCGGCATCGACCAGCCGTCGGTGGCGATGTGGTGCGTGGTGAGCACCATCGCGTGCTCCGCGTCGGACACGCGCAGCAGGGTGATGCGGATGGCCGGCCCTCGCTCCAGGTCGAACGGGCGCGCGCCCTCCTCGGCCACCAGCTCGTTGACGGACCGCGTGAACGGCTCGCCCACGCGATGGCGGACGTCGATCACCTCCACCGGGACGGGCGCGGCTTGCTGGACGACCTGCACCAGCTGGCCGTCGGCGCCCATGCGGTAGGCGGTGCGCAGCGTCTCGTGGCGGCGGACGACCTCGGTCAGGGCGCGCTGCAGCGCCGGCACGTCCACGTCCGCGGGCACCAGCAGCCCCACGGGGACGTTGTACATGGGGCTTTCGGGCGCGAAGCGGCTCAGGAACCACATGCGCTCCTGCGCGAACGACGCCGGGAACTCCGGCCCCGGGCCGGCGCAGCGGGTAACGCCCTCGGGCCGCGCGGCGGCCGCGGGGGGGGCCCCGCGCAGGCGCGCCTCCAGCAGGGCGCGCTTGTTGTCGGAGAGGGCGGCGCGGCGGGCGCCGGTGTCCTGCGTGCTCATCAGCAGCTCTGGTAGATGCGGGTCAGCGCGTGACGTCCACGCGCACGTACTCGGGAAACGGCTGGATGGTCTCCAGGCCGTGCTCGTAGATCACCAGCTCGCCCTGGCGCTCCACCTCGTGAAAGCCGCCGAAGCGGTAGGTGACCTCCATCATCCGGTTGCGCCCGTTGGGCTTGAACTCCGCGCGCAGCCGGGCGCCGGCGGCCCTGGTCTCGCTCATCACGTGGCTCATCATGATGGTTCCCACCCCGCGGCTCATCACGCGGCAGGACATCAGCAGCAGCTTGAGCGTCCACACCTCGGGCGACGTCTTTTCCACCAGCGCCAGGCCGATCTTGCCGTAGGTGCCGAAGCGGTCCTCCAGCCCCGCGACCAGGAGCAGGTGGCGCGGCGAGGTGCGAAAGGCGTTCAGCTCGGCGTAGTCGTAGGTGTAGCCGGTGGTGTTGAGCTGGTTGGTGCGCTGCGTCAGCTCCTCCGCCCGCTGCAGGTCGGCCTCGGAGCAGGGCG
>DASTNU010000526.1:0-2831 GCA_035720605.1 Longimicrobium sp.
CCGGGGGGCGGCGGGCTCCGGCGGTGCCGGCGGAAGGTCCACCCCGGGTACGGGCGCGGCCGTCCCGCCGATCTCGCTCTCCGGCGCGCGGGTTCGCGCGCCGCGGGCGCGCGGCGTCTTCTCAGGCGGTGCGGCGGCGCCGGTGCCTTTCCCTCTCGTAGTCGCCATTCTCGTCGTCGTCAGTCGGTCGTCGTAACAGGAGGTTCGGGCGGAGGCTGGTCCGCCGCGGGCTCATCCGCCACGGGCTCGTCCGCCGCGGGCTCGTCCGCCACGGGCGGGTGCGCCGGCCCTTCCGCCTCGTGCCGCAGCACCAGGATCCCCAGCGGCGGCAGGGTGAGCGGCAGCGACTGCCCGTGCCCGTGCGCCGGCAGCGGCACCGTCTGCACCTCGCCGCCGTTCCCCACGTTGCTGCCGCCGTAGACGTCGGCGTCGCTGTTCAGCACCTCGCGCCAGCGGCCGGGGTGCGGCACGCCCACGTGGTAGGCGCGCCGCGGAATGGGGGTGAAGTTCAGCACGAAGAGGAGCTCCTCCCCCGGCGACTCGCCCAGGCGCAGGAAGGCGAGCACGCTCTGCTCCACGTCGTGGAAGTCGATCCACTGAAAGCCGGCGTAGCTGAAGTCGTTCTCCCACAGCGCCGGCTCCGCCAGGTACAGCGCGTTCAGGTCCCGCATCCACCGCTGCATCCCCGCGTGCAGCGGCTCGTCCAGCAGATGCCAGTCCAGCGAGCGGCCCTCGCTCCACTCGCGCCACTGCCCCAGCTCCGCGCCCATGAAGATGAGCTTCTTTCCCGGGTGCGCCCACATCGCGCCCAGGGCCAGGCGCAGGTTGGCCGCCTTCTGCCAGGCGTCGCCGGGCATCTTGTTGATGAGCGATCCCTTGCCGTGCACCACCTCGTCGTGGCTGAGCGGCAGCACGAACTTCTCGCTGAAGGCGTACATCAGCGAGAAGGTGAGGAGGTTGAAGTGGTACTTGCGATAGATGGTCTCCTCGCGCATGAAGCGAAGGGAGTCGTTCATCCACCCCATGTTCCACTTGAGGTGAAAGCCCAGCCCGCCCAGGTGCGGCGGCTGCGTCACGCCGGGCCAGGCCGTGCTCTCCTCCGCGATCATCAGCGTGCCCGGATGGCGGTCGCGCACGCTGGCGTTCAGCTGCTGCAGGAAGTCGATGGCCTCCAGGTTCTCGCGCCCGCCGTAGCGGTTGGGCACCCACTGCCCCGGCTGCCGGGAGTAGTCCAGGTAGAGCATGGACGCCACCGCGTCCACCCGCAGCCCGTCGATGTGGTACTCCTCCAGCCAGTACAGCGCGTTGCTCACCAGGAAGTTGCGCACCTCGTTGCGCCCGAAGTTGAAGACCAGCGTCCCCCAGTCGGGGTGCTCGCCCTGGCGGGGGTCCTGGTGCTCGTACAGCGCCGTGCCGTCGAAGCGGCGCAGCGCGTGCGCGTCCTTGGGAAAGTGCGCCGGCACCCAGTCCAGGATGACCCCGATGCCGCGCTGGTGCAGGTGGTCCACGAAGCAGCGAAAGTCGTCCGGCGCGCCGAAGCGGCTGGTCG
Source organism: Longimicrobium sp. (assembly GCA_035720605.1). Taxonomy (GTDB): domain Bacteria; phylum Gemmatimonadota; class Gemmatimonadetes; order Longimicrobiales; family Longimicrobiaceae; genus Longimicrobium. The sequence continues at coordinate 1,550 of DASTNU010000526.1, forward strand.
GTGCGTAGTAGCCGGTGACCTGGTAGCCCCACGACGGGTCGTAGGGATGCTCCATCACCGGCATCAGCTCCACGTGCGTGAAGCCCAGCCCGGTGACGTAGTCCGCCAGCTCGTGCGCGAGCTCGCGGTAGGTGAGCGGGCGGTCGCCGTCGTGCGGCACGCGCTTCCACGACCCCAGGTGCACCTCGTAGATCGTCATCGGCGCGGTGCAGAAGTCCACCGTTCGCCGCTTCTCGATCCACTCCGCGTCGCCCCAGGCGTACCGGCGCAGGTCGGCGATCACGGACCCGGTGTCGGGGCGCAGCTCCGCCGCGAAGGCCAGCGGGTCCGCCTTGAGGAAGGCCGATCCGCTGCGGGGCAGGATCTCGTATTTGTAGACGGCGCCTTCCTCCAGGCCGGGGATGAAGATCTCCCACACGCCCTGCGCCGGGTGCTGCCGCATGGGGTGATGGCGCCCGTCCCACCCGTTGAAGTTGCCCACCACGCTCACCCGCCGCGCGGCGGGGGCCCAGACGCCGAACGCCACCCCCTCGACCCCGTCGATCTCCATGGGGTGCGCGCCCAGCACCTCCCACAGGCGCAGGTGGGTGCCCTCGCCCATCAGGTACAGGTCGAAGTCGCTGATGACGGGCCCGCACGAGTAGGGGTCCGCCCTCAGCTCCGCCTGCTCGCGTCCGCGCCAGTCGATGCGCAGGCGGTAGGGAAAGCTGCCGGTGCCGCGGGGCAGCAGGGTCTCGAAGAAGCCGTCCGGGTGCACGCACTCCATCGGCCCCACGTCGCGGCCGTCGGCGTCGGCCAGCCACACCGCCTCGGCGCCGGGCAGAAAGGCGCGCACCACCAGCCGCAGCTCGCCGCCGATGGAGACGGTGTGCATGCCCAGCACGCGAAACGGGTCCGGGTGCTCGGCGGAGATGATCTGCTGCAGGTCGATCAGGAGTGTCGCGGAAGCCATCGCTGCCCGTCTGGAGGTCGGCTGGGTTTTCGTCGGCCCCGGCAGCCGCCAAAGCCGTGCCGCGGGGGCGGGGCAGGGGGTGATGGAGTGAAGGGGTGAAGGGGTGAGGGGGTGATTGGGGTGACCGACACGTCGGGAATGCTTCGAGGGGGATCTCACTGGCGTCCGCGGGGGCCCCCCTCACCCGGCCCCCTCCCCCGCTGCGCGGGAGAGGGGGAGAATTCGATCTCGTTCCGGCAGTTGCGGCACGCGTCACCCTTCCCCCACGCAGTTTGTGAGGGAAGGGTCGGGGATGGGGGGCGCCTGCGGATGCGTCGAACCGTGCCGAAG
>DASTNU010000527.1:0-9566 GCA_035720605.1 Longimicrobium sp.
TCCATCACCCCCTCACTCCATCACCCCATCACCCCCTCACTCCATCACCCCCTCACTCCATCACCATCACCCCTCACTCCATCACGGCCGCGTCCAGACGTTGTTGTCGCGGTCGACGTCGGGGAACAGGTTGTCCCTGTCGATCTCCACGCGGACGATGGGCGACGCGGCGGGGGGAAGGGTGAGCGTGGCGCGGCGCAGCCCCTCCAGCCACGTCTCCACCGGCACTTCCACCCCCTGCGTCTCGCCGTTCTCGCGCGTGACGGTGACGCGCGCGGGCATGGGCGCCAGGCCGCGGTCCTCGATGACGATGGTCGCGCCGCGGGCGTCCTCCGTCACGAGGGCGACGGCCTGGTCCAGCGTCCAGGTCTCGTAGAACCAGGTGCGCCAGAACCAGTCCAGGTCCTCGCCCGCCACCTCTTCGAAGGTGGCGAACAGGTCCCACGGGTACGGGTGCCGGAACGCCCAGCGCTGGTGGAAGGTGCGCCAGGCGCGGTTGAAGGTGGCCTCGCCCAGGATGCCGCGCAGCGCGACGAAGTTGGTGGACGGCTTGGGATACGACGCCGTGCCGTACGCGCCGCCGGTGTAGTGGAAGTCGCTGCGGCGCATCACCTCGCCCTCGTTGCCGCCGCGCGCCGTGTTCAGGTAGGCGGCGCGGTCCTCCATCTCCGCCGGGTTGCCGGGAAAGGTGTCCTTGCGGGCCTGCGCCTCGTGGTACGTCGTCATCCCCTCGTCCATCCACGAGTAGCGGCGCTCGTCCACGCTCACCGTCATCGGCACCCACATGTGGGCCAGCTCGTGCGCGATCACGTTGTACAGCGCCGCGTCGCCCGCCTGCGTGTAGCCGCCGATGAGCGTCATCATCGGGTACTCCATCCCCCCGCCGATGATGCCCTCGCCCTCCACCGCGGTCATGTGCGGCCAGGGATAGGGAACGCCGGTGAACTCGGAGAGGAAGGTGATGGCGTGCGCCTCGTACGCGGCGACGTTGGCCCAGCGGGGCGCGCTGGGCCGCCAGAAGGCGTGGATGGCGGTGTGGTCGGTGCGGCCGTCGCCGTCGCGGTCGCCCACGGCGGTGCGGCGCGCGTCCCAGTTGCTGGCGCGGGTGACGCTGAAGGCGTGGTCGCGCACGCTGTCCGCGACGAACCGCCACGCCACCCGGCCCCCCTCCCCCGCGGCCGTGGTGCGGCCGAAGTCCGCCGGCGTGACCACGTGCACCACCTGGTCGCTCCCGATCCCCTGGCGGTAGCGCTGCAGCACGGCGGGGGCCAGCGCCTGCTCCGGGTTCTGCAGCACCCCCGTGCCGAAGACGATCCACTGCGGCGGAGCCTCGATGGTCACGTCGTAGCGTCCGAAGTCCGCGTAGAACTCCGCCGTGCCGCGGAACGGGTCCGGGTGCCAGCCGACCACGTCGTCGTAGACGGCCATGGCGGGATACCAGTAGGCGAAGAAGAAGAAGTCGTCCTCGCTCCACCCCATGCGGCCGCCGGCGCCGGCCTGGGGCACCTGGTACTGCCAGTCCACCTGGATGCGCACCGACGCGCCCGGCTGCACCGGCGCGGCGGGGACGATGATCATCCGCGTGCCGTTGACGGCGTAGCGCGTTCCGGACTGTCCGCCCTGCGCGGCCTCCGCCCCGTCCACCGCCACGCGATCCACCTGCACGCCGCCGGTGACCTCGGCCGCCTCGTTGCGCACCACGCCGGGCGCGTGGTGGTTGAGCGTGAGGTCCACGTGCAGCTGGCGCAGCGCGTCGGGCGAGCGGTTGGTGTAGGTGATGGTCTCGCTCCCCTCCAGCCGCTTCTGTTCGGGGATCACGCGGGCGCGGATGACGTAGTCCGCCTGGTTCTGCCAGTAGCGCTCGCCCGGAGCGCCCGCCGCGGTGCGCGTGCCGCCGGCCACCGCGCGCTGGTACTCCGCCGGCGGGGTGACGGGATAGGGGATGGGCCGCTCCGGCCGGAAGGGCGCCGGCGCGGGCCCGGAGGAGGGCGGGGGACCGCACGCCGCCAGCAGCGCGGCCGCGACCAGCGCCGGAGACCAACGCATCGTCATCAATTCGATTCTCCCGGGTGTGTGGTTCAGCGGCGCGCAATCTGGAGCCCGCGCCACGCGGGGCGCAAGCGAGGGTCCGCGGGCGGGGAGAACCGGGACGGGAAGACGGAGAAGGTGATCTTCGCGTGTCCCGTCGCATAGAGAACGGCCCGCCACCGCAGCCGCGGTCGCGGGCCGTTCTTCCCCGTCACCCATTCACCCCCTCACCCCCTCACCCCTTCACTCGGTCACGGCGCCGAACGCCGGCGCCGCGTTGATCCCGCCGAAGCCGAAGGAGCTGGAGACGATCCGCCGCACCGGCATCTCCGCGCCGCCACCGGTCACGTTGTCCAGGTCGCACTCCTCGCCGGCGCGCTCCAGGTTCGGCGTGGGGGGCAGTCGTCCAGACCGGCTTCGTGTCAGGGTGATTTGTTCTTCGTCGATTTCAGTACGCTCAATTGTCTTTTCCCGTCCTTGTCGGTCCAGAACTTGACCGTCAGTTCGCCTTCTTTGTCTGCATAGATACAGATCCCATCGTCGCGATTGCCGGAGACCACCGTCTTGAGCGTTACGGTCCGTGGCGGATTGTGAAAGCTGAGACTGTTCGGGGGCAGCGTGGTGGCAGCCGTGACCGTACCGGTGGTGGCCAGTGTTGCCGATTTCATCGGGACGACACCCGTTTCCGGACTCTTCTTGCCCGCGCCCACGCTGCTCGCGCCCGGGGAGAGCGTGCCGGTACCGCCGGTCTTGGGGGCGGTCGTGACGCCCGCACCTTTCTTTCCACCGGAGGGCTTGCCGACATCCTGCTTCGGGGTGGAGTCGGAGATGGACGGGAGGACAGCCTTCTTCTTCGCATCTGCCGAGGTCTTCTTGGCAAGCCAGCTCTGCCATGCCAGGTTCGAAGCTTCGCTCTCGGCGCCCACCGCCGAGGTAAGGCCCGCGAGCTTGCTGTTTCTGTACGCGAACGTCTCCGCGAACCGGGTGGTCTGGTCCTTCAGGTATTCCGCACTGAGCTTCGAGGCGATAGCGAAGCGGTTCGGGGCGGCTTTCTTGTAGTACGCCGCGAGGAAATCACTGACCGATTCCGCCGTATCCCAGGTCTTCCTGAACTGGGCGCCGGCGAGCGCTTCCCCGATGACGAGCCCGTCGATGTCACCTACCAGCTCGGCATCCGTCGCCTCCGTTCCGGCCCCCACGTATCCGGTCTGGGCCCCCTCGTTCACGAGGACGGCCGACTGTCCCAGGTCACCCGCGAGCGTCGCTGCATACAGGTTGTCCACCTTCTCGCCCGCCGGGAGGAACGAGAGCGCCAGATCGGTCTGCTTGTTCCGGTGGAGCCCGCCCGAGATCCCGGTCATCACATGTCCCATGGCCAGGTACTCGCCCGAGAAATCCTTCACGATCCCGGCTTCGCTCGCGTCGTTCCCGGAGTGTCGAAGCATTCCACGCAGCTGCTGGACGTCCGCTTCCTCGAATCCCGCCTCAGGAACGGCGACCAGGTCCATCGCCGGACCGGTGCCGAACAGCGTCTGGAATCTTTCCGTGTCGTAACCGCCCAGCCGCCGCAGGCTGTTGATCATCTGCTCTTTCGTCCACGTCGGGTGCGCTTTCTCCGCCTTTTGCAGCAGCGCCAGGAAGGTGGACATGGTCCGCGTGCCGCGCATGCGTACACGCCAGGAAGTCTTCCCACTCTGGTTGAACGAGCTCACCTCGTACTGCTCCCATTTCCCCTCTTTCTCCAGTTCCGACCTCCTGAGCTCCGCTTCCGCTTTCGTCTCGAAGTCGATTGCCTTCCCGTTGGCGGACCGGTCCGTCTCCCATTCCGCTTGCGGCACCACCTGCCTCTGGACCATCGGCCCCACGGGCGTCCGTTGTTGCAGCGTATGCACCAGTTCGTGCGCCAGGAGCGCCTGCCCGCTACGCCCGGACGCATACTGACCCGCGCCGAAGACCACGACGTCGCCTGCCGTGTATGCCAGGGCGCCGATGGAGCGGGCAGACTCTGCCGCCTTCGCGTCGGCATGTATCCTGATGCGGCTGAAATCGTGTCCGAACCTCGGCTCCAGGAATGCCCGCGCCGCCGTGTCGAGCGGCTGGCCCGACGAACGGAGCACCTCGTGGACGATGGCGGGGACCGCCGCAGCTCCCTGCTCGTCGTCGCGAAGCCGAGTGGTCCGCAGGCGCTCGCCGACGGCCGGGTGCGAGGCCGAAGGATGGCCGTCCTTGACGCGGAAAGCCCCCGGCCGCGGGTCGGGCATCCGCATGACCAGGTCGGAGACCCGCTCGGCTTCCTTCTCATAAAGGTCGCCGGGACGGTTGACCGAGAGCTTTGCCTGAACCAGGACCGGCGCTGGTGAGAACACCGGAACGCGGCTTAAATCATGAGCGAAGGCGCCCGCCGCGGCGGCACCGGTCTTTGAAGGAAGGGTTTCGGCGTTCTTGCGCGGCGACGCCCCCACTCGTCCACCGAAGGTGGTCTGTCGTGGCTGGTAAGGGCTGGGCGGCGGTTTCTGGTGAGCCTGACTCTGCTTTCGCGCGTGCAGTGTCACTGATCGTTCTCATCGAAGGCGGGAAAGAGCCGTACATCGTGGGAGTCGAGTCTACACGATCTCGCCGCTCTGCGCAAAGGTTTGTCCAGTTGTGAAATCTCTGTCCGTACAGGGCGCGCCAGGTGACGGTCTCGCCCCAGGCCGATCAACCCCGAGGCGCGGTCTGCCAAAACGCGAAACAGCCTGCAACCGCGTCCGAAGTTGCAGGCTGTAACCTGTCTCCCGTAACCCGTCCCCTGCAGTCGCAGGCTATTCCCTATTCCCTATTCCCTATTCCCTCGCCGTTCACTCCACCGCCCCGAACGCCAGCGCCGCGTTGATCCCGCCGAAGCCGAAGGAGTTGGAGACGATCCGCCGCACCGGCATCTCCGCCCCCGCGCCGGTCACGTAGTCCAGGTCGCACTCCTCGCCGGCGCGCTCCAGGTTCAGCGTGGGAGGCACCCAGCCGCGCTGGATGGAGAGCGCCGAGATCGCCGCCTCGATGGCGCCGGTGGCGCCCAGGCAGTGCGCGTGGTAGCCCTTGGTGCCGCTCACCCGCAGCGCGTCGGCGTGCTCGCCGAACACCTGGCGGATGACGCGGCTCTCCGTGCTGTCGTTGAGGGGCGTGGCCGAGGCGTGGGCGTTCACCACGTCCACCTCCTCCGCGCGCAGGCCGCCGGTGCGCATGGCGTCGCGCATGGCGCGGGCGGCCTGCGCGCCGTCGGGGCGCGGCGCCGTCATGTGGTGCGCGTCGTTGCTGGTGCCGTAGCCCAGCACCTCGGCGTAGATGCGCGCGCCGCGGGCCCGGGCGTGCTCCATCTCCTCCATCACCAGGATGGAGGCGCCCTCGCCCATCACGAAGCCGTCGCGCGCCGCGTCGAAGGGGCGCGAGGCGCGCGAGGGGTCGTCGTTGCGGGTGGACATGGCGCGGATGATGGCGAAGGCGCCGTAGCACAGCGGCGCCAGCGGCGTCTCCACCCCGCCCGCCAGCACCACGTCCGCCTCGCCCAGGCGGATGGCGCGCCACGCGTCGCCGATGGCGATGGCGCCGGAGGCGCAGCTCATCCCGTTGGTGCTGTTGGGCCCGCTGAAGCCGAACTCGATGGCCACGTTGCAGCTGGCGGCGCCGTTGAAGACGGCCAGCGCCAGCATGGGATCGACGCCGCGGACGCCGCGGTGCACGTAGCTGGTGAACTGGTCCTCGCCGTACGCCACGCCGCCCAGCGCGCTCCCCATCAGCACCCCCGCGCGCTCCGGGTCTACGGAGCTGGGGTCCAGCTTCGCGTCTTCCAGGGCCAGCCGCGCGGTGGCGATGGAGAACTGCGCGTACCGCTCGGTGCGGCGCGCGCGGTTGCGCTCCATGTAGTCGGTGGCCTCGAAGTCGTTCACCTGCGCCGCGATCTGGCTGCGGAAGGGCGACGGGTCGAAGCGGTCGATGCGCTGCACCGCCGACTCGCGCCGCCGCAGTCCGTCCCACAGCCCCTCCACCCCCGTGCCGATGGGCGTGATGCACCCGATGCCGGTGATGGCGACGCGGCGAAGCGGCGCGGGGCCGCCGTTGTGGCTGATCTCCGTCATCGACTGCTCAGTGCTGCCAGGACAAAAAGACGAGCGCGGGAGGGGATGCCGCTCCCGCGCCCACGCCGCCGGGGTGACCCGCCGGCCCTGTACACCACAGCCGGGCCGGGGTGCGCATCATCCGTTTTCCACGTGGCGCCTGATCCCGGCCAGCGTACGGCTGGCGACGTGGTGGATGAAGACGGGGCCGATCACCGCGCTGGCGATCGCCCGCCGCGCGGCGCCGGGGAGCGGCCAGCGCGGCCCGTCCTTCCAGTCGTGCACGATGCGCACCCGCGTGGTGCCGTCGCCCTGGTCCTGGAAGGTCCATTCCACGTCCATCCCGGTGGTGATGCCGTCCACGTGCCGGTAGATGACCGCCGGGCGCGCCTGGTCCACCTGCATCTCCGAGACCCACCAGACCGGGTAGGGCAGGGGGCCGAACCCGCGGCGGGCCGCCATCTCCACCCGCCCCGTGCCGAAGCCGTCCTTGCGCTGAAAGCGCACCCACCGGTAGTGCGGCAGCCGCTCCGGCCAGCGCTCCACGTCGGCCCCGGCGCGAAAGCACGCCTCCACCGGGGCGCGCATGATGGTCTCGTCCACCGTGTACATGCGGGGATTGTAGAGGGATGCGCGTCGGGCGGCAACGTTCCTGCCCGGGAAAGATCTCAAGAACGTGCCTCACGCAGAGTCAGCGGAGTCAGCAGAGTTCGCTCGTGCACAGACCAGACGCTGGCTCTGCGTGTGAGGCATCTCTTCTTCGATGCGGACACGCAAAAGCCCGCCTCCTCGCCGGGAAGCGGGCCCCTGTCACCCTGTCACCCCGTCACCTTCACCGCGGGATGAAGTCGTCCTCGTGGCGGATGCCGCGGCAGAAGGCGGCGATGAGCTTTACGGTGGCGTCGATGTCGTCCAGCGACACGACCTCGTTGGGCGAGTGCATGTACCGGTTGGGGACGGAGACCACCGCGGTCGCCACCCCCAGGCGCTGCAGGTAGATGGCGTCCGCGTCCGTCGAGGTCAGCCGCGGACTGCCCTGGATGGTGAAGGGGATGCTCTCGTGCTCCGCCGTCGCCGCCATCCGCTCGAACATCAGCGGGTGGATGGCGGAGCCGCGGGACAGCACCGGCCCGCTGCCGATCTTGTGCTCGCCCAGCTGCTTCTTCTCCACCCCCGGCGCGTCCGTCGCAAAGGTCAGGTCCACCACCACGGCCAGCCGCGGGTCCAGCCGGAAGGCGGAGGGGCGCGCGCCGCCGCCGTTGTAGCCGATCTCCTCCTGCGTGGTGGCGACGGCGGTCACCTCCGCCGCGGGCGCGTCGCCGCCGGACAGCTGGCGGAGCACCTCCAGCACCACGTACGCGCCGATGCGGTTGTCCACCGCGCGGCTGGCGAACATCCGGTTCCCCAGCTCCACCAGGCTGGTGTCCACCACGCCCGGGTCGCCCACGCGAATGCCGCGCGCCACGGCGTCGGCGCGGTCCTTGGCCCCGATGTCCACCCACAGCTCGATGATCTTGACGGCCTTGTCCTTCTCCTCGGCCTTGATGAGGTGGATGGGCTTCTTGCCCACCACGCCCACCACGTCGCCGCTGCGGGTGAGGAAGCGGATGCGCTGCCCCACCAGCACCTGCGGGTCCCACCCGCCGATCCCGTCCACGTACAGCAGCCCGTCGTCGTCCACGTGGGTGATCATCAGCCCGATCTCGTCCACGTGGCCCGCCAGCATGATGCGCGGCCCCCCCGCCGTGCCCACCGTGGCGAACGAGTTGCCGCTCACGTCCACGTCGACGCCGCGGGCGAACGTCTCGGCCTCGGCGCGCCAGACCCGGGCGGCGCGCGTCTCGAACCCCGAGGGGCCGGGGGCGTCGAGCAGGTTCTTGAGAAAGGTATAGGAGTGGTCGTCCATTGATCGTGTCCGCGGGAGATCAGGATCCGTGATGCGTGGATGGCCGGGCGCGGGCGGCCTGCTGCGCCGCCTGCGGGGTGTAGGCGTGGTAGAGGTGCTTCGCGAGGACTTCCGCCGCGTAGACCTCTGGGGGAAGGTCTTCCAGCGCGGCGAGCGCGCGGAGGGCTTCTGCCTGGCGGGTGGTCAGCTGCAGCGTGAACGGCTCGTGCGGCATGAAGGCCGGATCTCTGTCGGTTCTGGAGAATGCGGGCCTTGCCGCGAAGGACGGCGGACCCCGGCGCCGCGTCACGGTCCGTTCCCGGCCTCGGCGCGTCATTCCGGGGGAGCGGCCGCCCGGGCGTACAGCTCCAGGAACGTCGTCAGGATGCGGTGGGTGAGGCCCCAGACCACGTATCCGCGGGTGCCGAACGCCGGAAAGCGCATCGGCTCGATCCCCTCGACCTCGAACAGGTGCTCCGTCACCGCGCCGGGGTGCATGAGCTCTTCCAGCGGCACCCACACCGCCGCGTCCACCTCTTCGTTCCCCACCGCCTCCGCGCCGGGGGGGACGGCGAAGACGAAGGGCCGCACCACGATGCGCGGCGCGCGGGCGGACTGCGGCCACACCGGCTCCAGCGCGCCCAGCAGCCGTCCGCCGGCCGCCACGTCGATCCCCACCTCCTCGCGCGTCTCCCGCGCGGCGGTGTCGGCGGGGCCGGCGTCGTCCGCCTGCTCGCGGCCGCCGGGAAGGGCCATGTGGCCGCTCCACGGATCGCCCGCGCGCTCGGCGCGGCGGATGAGCAGCAGCTCCAGCCCGTCGCCTCCAGGGCGCAGCAGCACGGCCACGGCGGCGCGCGGCAGCGACGGGTCCGGCGGCTCCCGGAAGCCACGCGCGGCAAGCACCTTCGCCAGCGCGGCGAGCGTGGAGTCCTCCGGCGTCACGGCGGCAGCGTCTCTCGCTTCGGCCCCTGGGGAGCGGTCCGGCGGGTTCGCTTGCCCCCGCCGCGACGGGAGGTTATCACATTGCGTTCACTTCGGCAACCATTCTGTCCACTCCGACCGCATTCGGCCACCGTCCGCATGGTTACCCTCCAGGACGTCCGCGACGCCCGCGCCCGCATCGCCGGGCAGGTGGTGCTCACCCCCTGCACCCCGTCGGAGACGTTCGGCGAGATGTTCGGCGGCCACGCCTGGTTCAAGTTCGAGAACCTGCAGCGCACCGGCAGCTTCAAGGAGCGCGGTGCGCTGAACCGCATGCTCCTGCTGCCGGACGACGAGCGGGCGCGGGGGGTGATCGCCGCCAGCGCGGGCAACCACGCGCAGGGGGTGGCGTACCACGCGTCGCGGCTGGGGATTCCCGCCACCATCGTGATGCCGGAGCGCACGCCGCTGGTCAAGGTGGCGGCGACGCGGGGATACGGCGCCCGCGTGGTGCTGCACGGCATCGTCTACGACGAGGCGATGGCGCAGGCGCTGCGCATCCGCGAAGCGGAGGGGCAGACGCTCATCCACCCCTTCGACGACCCCGCGGTGATCGCGGGGCAGGGAACCATCGGGCTGGAGCT
>DASTNU010000528.1:0-3981 GCA_035720605.1 Longimicrobium sp.
GCCGAAGGTGGCGGCGATGATCTTCCACGGCCCCCCCGCCCTGCCGCTCAGCAGCGTCAGGAGCGCCTCGCGCTGGCGCGGGTCCGCGCGCTCGTCGATCACCACCAGCGCTTCGCCATTGCCGTGGTGGATGGCGCCCGGCCAGTTCACCGCGGCCGAGAAGTTCAGTCCCGCGAGCGGCACGTCGCCGTAGTGGCCTTCGTCGACGTGCCAGTTCCAGTTCCCCTCGCACTTTCCGGTGCTCGGCAGGCCGTTGAAGTTGCACGGGCAGCCGTAGTCGCAGTTGCAGGCGATGATCACGTGCCCGCGCAGCTGCCAGCGGGGAGCGCCGCCCGCGGCGGGCGATTCGGAGGTCATGGCGATCTCTCTGCGGGTGAGGTGCGGGGGCTTCCGCGGCTGAAAGGTAGAGCCGGACCCGTCCCGGACAAGGACTTCGTTCGGTCCGTGCACCCCGGCGCCGCCGTGCCCCCTCACCCGGTGCGTCACGGCCGGCCTGGCCTGCCGCGCGACGACGGCGCCGTTCCGCTTGGACCGTCCGGCCGCGGCGCCTATCTTGATCGTGCCCCCGCCGGAGCACCGGGGTTTCGCGCGCGACGCGACGCACCCACCGGGCATGCGCCGCGACGACCCCCGAACCCTCCCGCACCGCCTCACAATCCCCAGGAAAGCGATCGCGACACGCCCCCGCACCATGCCGGCGAGCCGGCGGCGAGGACGGGTTCGGCAGCGCCGGCGGTTCGTGGGCAACCGCCGGGTTCTCCACCTTGATGAAAGGAGCCGCATCATGGGACGTTCGTTATTCGGGGCGCTGCACCGGCGCCACGGCCGCAGGCTCGCCGGCGGCGAGCGGAAGCGCCGCGCGGACCTGCACCGCGAGCGCCTGCGCGGCGTGATGCCGATCGACCTCATCGGCGCGCCGCGGCCCACCCCGGGCGCGGCGCCCGGCTCGGTCGCCGTGGTGGGCGGCGGGTTCGCGGGATCGGTCGCCGCCTACACCCTGGACCTGCTCGGCTTCCACGTCACCCTCTTCGACGGCGGCAAGGGCGGGCGCGTCTCCACCTCCAGCACCGTGGTGCACAACCGCCTGCTGGAGACGGGGGGAGAGCTGATCGGCACCAACCATCCTCTCTGGCTCCACCTCGCCGGCAGGTTCCGCCTGGAGATGAGCGTCGTGAGCACCGACGACAGCTTCGCCGCGCAGGGGCTGGAGATGCCGCTGACCCTTGGCGGACGGTCGCTGAGCACCCCCGAGCAGGCGGCGCTGTACGACCAGATGAACGCCATCATGGGGATGTGGTGCGCCCAGGCGGCGGCGGTGAAGCATCCCTGGCACCCCTGGACGACGCCCCGCGCCGCCGCGCTCGACGCCCAGAGCCTCGCCCAGCAGATGCCGGCCGGCTGCCCCCCGGACGTCTACGACGCCATCAACACCACCTTCCTCTTCAACAACACGCAGCCGCTGCAGGGCCAGAGCTGGCTGGCGAACCTCGCGCAGTTCGCCGCGGGCACCATCGTCGTGGGGGCGCCGGGCGACACCACCGGGTTCTTCGACGACACGGAGGTCTTTCGCTGCGCCTCGGGAAACCAGTCGCTCCTGCCGCACCTGCGCCGCGGGATCAGGCTCGTCGCGTCCAACGTGGCGGACCTGGACACGACGTCCGGCAAGGTCGCCCTCACGCTCGCCGACGGCGGCGGCAGCGGCAGCGGCGGAACCTTCGACTATGCCGTCTTCGCCGGTCCCCTGTCCGTCTTTCCGCACACGACGGTGGACGGCGGCCGGCCGTTCCCCTGGGGCGCCATCCAGTGGGGCAGCGCGTGCAAGTACCTGGCTCCCCTGGACCGCCGCTTCTGGATCGCCGACAGGCTGGCGCCCAGCGGCATGTCCGACCAGGCGGGAATGACGTGGGAGGCCACGGACAACCAGATGGCGCTCCCGGGGCAGTCGGGCCCGCAGTACTGCCTGACCCTCTTCACCGGGGGGCCCATCGCGCAGCAGGCCGTCGGCCAGGCGCAGCAGGGGAGCCCGGGGTTCCCCGACGCCTTCTTCGAGCCGCTGGTCGAGCCGATGTACCCGGGGTTCGACCGGGCCGACGCCGGCGGCCACTTCTGCTGCGCGCCGGGGGACGGCGTTCCGTACATGATGGCGGGGTACTCGTGCCCGGCGCCGGGACAGGTCACCGCGCCGCACGCGTCGCAGCAGGCGTACACCACGCCCCACAACGGCGTCGTCTTCCTGGCCGGCGAGCACGCGTCGCCGGCGTGGTTCGGCTTCATGGAGGGCGCGCTGGAGTCGGGGTTCGTCGCGGCGGTCCGCGTCGCCCTGGCGGCAGGGGTGGACGTTCCGCCCTCCGTCGGCGGGCTGGACGCCATCACCTGGGAAGAGCGGATGGAAACCCCGGCGTAGCGGCGCCCGTCCGCCGTCTTTCCCCCGCGGCCTCCCCGATCGAAAGCGGCGCTCCGGACCCGGGCCCTGGACGCCGCTTCCGCCCCCGGCTCGACGCTCCCCGCGGCCTTCTCCGCGTGGGACACGGACTTGCGTATGCGGCTGGCGAGCGGAGCACGCTCCTCCCGCCGCGCCGCCTTCCGGGCGCGTCCGGACATGGGACCCATATGCGCGGGATGCACGTCGTGAGCACCACCGACCTGGAGGGCACGCCCTCCCCCAGCCCACACGCCAACGGCGGTGATCCCGCGCCGCGGCCGTCCGGGAACGCCCCGCAGGCCGCCTCGCGCGAAGAGACGGCGCTGCGGTCCGCGGAGCTCGAGCGCGACCTCGCGGAGGCCAGCCGCGACCGCTTCTCGTTCCTGGCCGAGGTGAGCCGCTGCCTGACGGACTCGCTGGACTACGAGGCCACGCTCACCACCGTGGCCGGCATGTCGCTGCCGTACCTGGACGCCTGGTGCATCGTGGACGTGCTCACGCCAGGCGGCGAGGTGCGGCGCGTCGCCGTCGTCCATCCCGATCCCGACAGGCAGGAGGCCGCCCGCGCGCTGGCGAAGGAGTACGCGCCCCGCGCCGGCGACATGGTGGGCGCGCCGCGGGTCATCCGCACCGGACGGCCGGAGATGGTGTTCGACGTGCCGGACGCGGCCCTCGTCGCCGCCGCGCACGACGAGGAGCACCTGGCGCTGCTGCGCCGGCTGGGGATCCGCGCGTACGTCATCGTGCCGATGGTGGCGCGCGGGAACGTGCTGGGCGCCATGACCTTCATCACCGCCGAGCACGGCCGGCGCTTCGGCGACATCGACGTGGTGATGGCGGAGGACCTGGCCCGCCGCGCGGCCATGGCGGTGGACAACGCGCGCCTGCACCGCGAGGCGGAGGAGGCCCGCGACACCGCGGAGAACGCGCTGGCGGAGGCGGAGCACGCGCTGGAAGAAGCCGCCACCGCCGAGGAGTACCTGCGCGACGCCCGCGACGCCGCCGAGGCGGCGCTGCGCACCCGCGACGAGTTCGTCAGCACCATGACCCACGAGGTGCAGACGCCGCTGAACGCCATCATCGGCTACCTGGAGCTGCTGGAGATGGACGTGAGCGGCACGCTGGGCGAGGCGCAGCGCTCGTACGTGCAGCGTGCGCAGGAGAGCTCCCGCCACCTGCTGCGCCTGGTGGGTGACGTGCTGGACTTCTCCCGGAGCGAGACGGCGAGGCTGGCGGTGGAGCACGAGCCGGTGGGCGCGGTGGAGACGGTGCGCGGCGCCCTGGCGCTGGTGCGGCCGCTGGCCTCCGGGCGGCTGCTGACGCTGGTGGACGAGACCGCCGGCGCGGCGGGGCTGCGCTACCTGGGCGACGAGTACCGCGGCCGCCAGATCCTGGTGAACCTGCTCTCCAACGCCATCAAGTTCACCCCCGCCGGCGGCCGCGTCACGCTGGAGTGCCGCGCGCAGCCGGACGAGGGCGGCGGGGAGGGGTGGCTGCTCTTCGTGGTGACCGACAGCGGCGAGGGGGTCAAGCCGGAGGACGCGGAGCGGATCTTCGAG
>DASTNU010000529.1:0-8016 GCA_035720605.1 Longimicrobium sp.
GCTCGCGCACGTCGGCGGGAACGTCGCGCAGGTCGCGCTTGTTCCCCGCCGGCAGCACCACCTGCATGATCCCCGCGCGGTAGGCCGCCAGCACCTTCTCCTTCACCCCGCCGATCTCCAGGATCTTTCCCCGCAGCGTCACCTCGCCGGTCATGGCCAGGTCGTGGCGCACCGGGCGGTCGGAGAGCGAGGACGCCAGCGCCAGGGTGACCGCCGCGCCGGCGCTGGGGCCGTCCTTGGGCGTCGCGCCCACGGGAAAGTGCACGTGGATGTCGTTGTCGCCGAACACCTCGCGCGCGATCCCCAGCTCGTCCGCGCGCGACCGGACGTAGCTGTACGCCGCGTTCACCGACTCGCGCATCACGTCGCCAAGCAGGCCGGTGATCACCAGGCGCCCCGTGCCCGGCATCTTGAGCGCCTCGATGAACATCAGCTCGCCGCCGCTGGCCGTCCACGCCAGCCCCGTCACCACCCCCACCTCCGGGCGGATCTCCGCGGGGGTGGTGGAGTAGCGGGGGTAGCCCAGCACCTCCTCGATCATCTCCTGCGTGATCGTCCACCCCGTGCCCTTGCGGTCCGCTTTTTCGCGGGCGATGAAGCGCATCACCGCGGCCAGGGAGCGGCGCAGGTTGCCCACCCCGGAGTCGCGCGCGTAGCCGCGGGTGAGGAAGAGGAGCGTCTCGTCGCTGATCTGCACCTCGTCCGTCGTCAGCCCGTGCTCCCTGACGATGCGGGGAAAGAGCCAGTCGCGGGCGATGACGATCTTTTCCTCAGGCGTGTACCCGGCGATGCGGATCTCGATGAACTGGTCGCGCAGGTCGCGGGGAATGCGGTAGAAGTCGCCCGCCGCGCCGATGAAGAACACCTCGGAAAGGTCGAAGGGCAGGTCCAGGTAGCGGTCGGTGAACGCCTCCCGGTTCTCCGTGTCCAGCATCTCCTCCAGCGCCTCCACCGGGTCGCCCTCCACGTTCCCCAGCCCCAGCTCGTCCAGCTCTTCGAGGAGGAAGACGGGGTTCTTGACCCCCGCGCCGGAGATGAGCTCCATCGCCTTGCCCATCTGCGCCCCGCTGCGCGACCGGCGCGAGCCCACCAGCTGCGCCTCGCCGCGGCCGCCCAGCTCCAGCCGTACGCTCGGCCGCCCCAGCCCCCGGGCGATCGCCGTCGCCAGCGTCCGCTTGCCCACGCCCGGCGGGCCGACGATGCAGGGAATGGGTCCGCGCAGGTCGCCGCGCAGCTCCGCGACGGCCAGCACCTCCAGCAGCCGCTGCTTGCTCTCCTCCATCCCCAGGTGCTCCTCGTCGAACGCCGCCTCCACCGCCGCCAGGTCGATGGGGCCGTCGCCGGCGCGGCGGTTCCAGGGAACGGCGATGAGGGCGTCCAGGTAGGCGCGGATCTCCGTGGCCTCCTGCGCGGTGGTGGCGCTGGAGCGCAGCCGCTCCGCCTCGCGGCGCGCGGCGGTGGCCACGCGCTGCGGCAGCCGGGTCATCTCCAGCTTGCGCAGCATCTCGTCCGCCTCGCGCTCCAGCGGGTCCAGCTCGCCCAGCTCCGCCTGCAGCGCCTGGATGCGGCGCCTGATCTCCGAGGTGCGGTCGCGCCCGGAGCGCGGCGGCTCCGTGCCGGACGTGCCCTCCTCGTGCGGGATGGCCTCCACCTCGAGCGCCCGCTCCCACGCCTCCTCCAGCGACGCCAGCACCAGCTCCAGCCGCTGCGCCACGTCCAGCTCCTGCAGCACGGCGTCGCGGTCCGGCAGCTTGAGGTTGCACAGCGTGGCGGCCAGGTCGGCGAAGCGCCCGGGGTCGCCCAGGTTCATGCGCAGGATGCGGGGCACCTCGTCCGGCACGCGGTCCACCTTGGCGGAGAGCCCGGCGACGGTGCTGAGGATGCGCTCCACCACGGGCTCGGCCGCGTCGGGGGAGAGCGGCGTCTCCACCACGGCGCGGACGCGGGCGGTGTAGAAGCCGTCCTCGAAGCGCACGTCGTCCAGGTGGATGCGCTTGAGGCCCTGCAGGGTGGTCTGGATGGTGCCGCCGGGAAGGTTCAGCCGGTCCAGCACGCGCACGGCGGTGGCCACCTTCTCCAGCGAGCGCGGCGGGATGTCCTGCCCGTCGTCGAGCGTGGAGACGATGGCGACGATGAGCTCCGGCTCCGGGTGCGCGTTGAGCGCCTCCACGTTGGGCGCGAAGCCGATCTGGAGGGCGGTGGCCCCGGAAGGGTACACCACGGTGCTGCGGATGGGGAGCACCGGGATGCGTTCCGGGAGCCTTTCAGAAGCCTTCCTGACGTCCGAGAGGGGCATCCAACCTCGTTCTTCCTAACGGTTTGCGTTTCCACCAGCGAAAAGGTGGCGGTCGAGCGCGTGCAAGAAGCGGGCAATGCGCCGCGCGTTGGTCCCCAGGTCCGCGCCGCCCTTGCGCGAGGCGGAGGCCAGGTCCACGCGGGTCTGGCCGTCTTCGTCCAGCGAGAGCCGCACCCACACGTCGTCGGTGAACTTCCACACCCGCGTGCGTGCCTCCGCGACGATCTCCCCCGCCCGCGGGTCACTGGACACCACCGTCCACCCCCGCGTCTTCTGCGCCACCAGCAGCGCCCCGGTCCACACCCGCGCGAAGGGGACGGCATAGCTGCGCCCGCGCAGCCGCGGGTCGGCAGCCTCCGGCTCGGTGAAGGCGCGGTTGCGGGTGAGGGCTCGCAGCAGGCGCATCGTCGGGCGCACGGGTGGCGATCGGCGGCGTCCGGCGCAGGCGGGCCGCGGGTGTGGCGAATCTACGTCGCGGAGGGCGCGGAGGGGAGGCGGGGTGTTTGACGGGGTTTGCGCGCCGCGGGTATGTTGGCGGCCGTGCGGTGGACGGGTGACAGGGTGACACGGTGACGGGGTGACACGGTGACGGGGTGAGCGGTATGGAACCTGCCCGGGCGCGGCGCCGGATGGGTTCGGGCGGCCTCCCGTCGCTGCGCGACGGGAGGCCCTCTCCCCCGACCTCCTTTCGCTCGTTCCTCGCGACGTCGGTCGACCCCTCCCCCAACTTCGGGGGAGGGGTGGCAGGGACAGATCAGCGTGCTGCGGTGGCTGGGGAGCCAGCGGCGGGCGTCTGCGGTTCGCGCCGGAGCTGGCCGAAGTGCCGATCGGCGTCGGTGGGCGAGTAAGGCGAGCCCGGAGGGGGCGCCGGTCGGAGCGCTCCCGAGCCAGCCGCCCTTCTCCCCCTCTCCGCGAGGAACGAGCGGGGAGGGGCCGGGGGGAGGGGCCCCCGCGGACGCAGTGCGATGTCAGCCGCGGCACGCGCCGAGGCGAAAGCGGTGCAGGAGCAGTAAAGTGCCTGCGTAATCGATCCCCCTGGACGGTCTTCAGATCCACGCGCGGAGGAAATCGAGTGAAAGTCGTGATGCCGGTGGCGGGGAAGGGCACCCGCCTGCGCCCCCACACCCATCTGACCCCCAAGCCCCTGCTCCGGGTGGGGGACAAGCCGGTGCTCAGCTACATCCTGGACGACCTTCGCGAGCTGGGCGTGCACGAGGCGGTGCTGATCACGGGGCACCTGCAGGACAAGGTCAAGGCGTACATGGAGTCGCAGTATCCCGACTTCCACGCCGACTACGTGGAGCAGGTGGAGCAGCGCGGCACCGCCGACGCCATCGCGCTCGCCGAGCCGTTCGTGCACGAGGAGATGCTGATCATCTTCGTGGACACCCTCTTCGACGCGGACCTGTCACTGGTGCGGCGGCTGCCGGAGGACGTGGCGGGGGTGATCTGGGCCAAGGAGGTGGAGGACTACCAGCGCTTCGGCGTGATCGTGACGGACGAGCACGGCTTCATGAAGCAGATCATCGAGAAGCCTACGGAGCCCGTCAGCAAGCTCGCCAACATCGGCCTGTACTACATCCGCGACTGGAGGCTGCTCTTCGAGGGGATCCACCACGTGATGAACAGCCCCCCGGGCGCTTCGGGCGAGTACTACCTGACCGACGCCTTCCAGTACATGGTGGACCACGGCGGCAGGCTGAAGGTGGAGCCCGTGCACGGCTGGTACGACGCCGGCAAGCCGGAGACGCTGCTGGAGACCAACCTGCACGTGCTGAGCACCACCCGCGGCCGCGCCCCGTCCAGCGTGGGCGACGGCGTCACCATCCACGAGCCCGTGCACGTGGCGGACGGCGTGACGCTGGAAGGGAGCGAGATCGGCCCCAACGTGACGCTGGGCGCGGGGACCACCGTGCGCGGCAGCACCCTGCGCGACACCATCGTCGGCGACCGCTCCACCATCGTCGACTCCCGCCTGAACGATTCGCTGATCGGCAGCGACGTCAAGGTGAACGGCGTCCATGGCCAGGTGGACCTGGGCGACCATTCGGTAGTTGTCAGTGCGTGAGTACGTGAGTGCGTGAGTTGGTCGATCCGCGTGACGGGTAATGTGCGAATTGTCGGCCCCGTGTCCCGCGGTTGGAATCGGAGGATTCCATGGGGTTCTTTCCCCGCGCTGTTTGCGGCCGGGGGCGAAGGGGTCGCGCGCAGCGCGACGCTGCTGGCAGTTGCAGTCGAAGGCCCCGTCCGGTGACGCGCAAGCGACGCCGAGACGGGGCTTCTGGCTCTCCAGAGGCGGGGGCTGCCCGCTCATGCCTCCCGCGTGAAGACTGCTACTGGCAGCCCAGCTCGCACGTTGCCTGGGGCGGGCAGGTGCCCAGGCAGGACTGGACTCCACACGACGGGTTGGTCGCGCAGTAGTACGTGTCGCAGGCGTAGTCGCAGCTGTTGTATTCGCAGGTGTCGCCGCCGCACGTGTACCCGCCGTCGCACGTGTAGCCGCCGTTACAGGTCACGCCGTTGAAGCGCGTACAGAACTGCGTTGCGTGACCGTGCACCGTGCCTCGCGAATCGTCCCCGGCCCCCGTATCGAACGACTCCACCTGCAGGTTCTCGAGCCCGAGCTTCAGCTTCTGCATGACAGCCTCCCTGGCATGGGCATGGAAGGAAGCGCACGACGGTCGCCGTGCCCCATGCAACTTTAAATGTCGTATTCAGGATGCGTCAAGTAGAGCGGTCGCCGGACGAAGCGCGGAAAAGCATCGATTTTCAAGGATGCCGGGATCTGGCAGTAATCGTATGTTCCGTCGCCATCAAAGCTGAACCACATTCGTGCCTGGCGAAAATTCAAGATTCTGACGGGCGCGCGTGTGCGGATTGCGCGAGTGGGCCGACCCCTCGCCTGAGCGGGTGAACCCGCCGCTGGGAATGCCAGAAGCCCCGTCTCGGTGCCGCTGACGCGTCACCGAACGGGGCTTCGACCATCCCGACGCGCAGTCCGCGGAGGCGGACTTCGTGATTTTCCAGCAGCGGTTTCAACCGCCGGGCGCGGAGCCCGCCACCTCGCTACACACTCACCCGCGCTGACTCACGTCCCAACTAACGCACTCACGCACTAACGCACTCACGCACTCTTTCTCACACCCCCGCCGCCGCCAGCACCACGAGCAGCGCCCGCTCCACCCCCAGCGCGCCGCCGTCGTTGGCGTACCACTCGTCCAGGGTGTGGATGCCGCCGCTGTCGCCGCCCACGCCGATGGCGATGGAGGGGATGCCCAGCGCCATCGGCACGTTGGCGTCGGTGGACGAGCCCACCAGCTCCGGCCGGGCGCCCAGCGAGGTAGTGATCGCCACGGCGGCCCGCACCAGCGGGTGCTCCGCCGGCGTCTCGCCCGACGGGCGGTCGCCGATCACCTGGATCTCCAGGCGCAGCGGCTGCGTCCCCGGCCGCCGCGCGGCGTTCTCCGCCTCCACCGCGCGCTGCAGCGTGCCGCGCACCGCCGCCTCCATCGGCCCCAGCGCGTCCGTCGCCTCGCTGCGCATGTCCAGCTCCATCCACGCCTCCGCGGGGATGGAGTTCACGCTGCTCCCCCCGCCGATGCGCGCCACCGTGAGCGCCGACCGCTGCGGGTGCGGGAGCGGCGTACGGCCGATCTCCGCCGCCCCGGCCGCCAGCGCCGCCACCGGGTTGGGCGCGCCGCGGTCCGACCACGAGTGCCCGCCCGGCCCCTGCGCCTCCACCCGCAGCCGCCGCGAGCCGATGGCGCGGTGCACGATGCGCCGCATCCCCGACCCGTCCAGCGCGATGAACGCCGACGCCGCGCGGATCCCGCCGTCCGCGCGGAACAGGTGCTTGGCCCCGCGCAGGTCGCCGATTCCCTCCTCGCCCACCGTCCCCACGAAGAGCACCGGGCGACGAGCGCGCACCTGCGACGCCGCCAGCACCCGCGCCACCGCCAGCATTCCCGCCAGCCCGCGGCAGTTGTCGGTGATCCCCGGCGCATGGATGCGCTTGCCGTGGCGCTTCGGCTGCACGTCCGTCTCCGCGGGAAAGACGGTGTCCAGGTGCGCCGCGACGATCACCGGGGGGCCGTCCGCGCCCTTCGCCGCCCACTCGGCGAGCACGTTGCCCGCCTCGTCGCGCCGCGCGCCGTGCAGCCCCAGCGCGCCAAAGCGCGCCAGCACGTGCTCGCCGCGCGCCGCCTCCGCGAACGGGGGCGCGGGAATGCGCACCAGGGCGAGCTGCTCGGCCAGCGTCTCCTCGTCCGTCTGGTGCGCGCGCTGGCGCAGCTGGCGCAGCGAGGGAAGGGTGGTCAGGTCGCGCAGGTCGTCCTCCACAGGAGCGTTCGCGGGGGTGCGGGAGCGCGGATTCTGCCGCCGCACGCCTCGTCTGTCAAACCGCCCCCCACACGTTTCGCCGGGCGCGGCCGTACGTTAGGTTCAGGGTTTGCCTGATCCATCCGCAGAGCGCAGCGTCCGCCGCACCGTCTTCCGAGCCACCGAACCGCCGCGAGGGTAGCCCCGATGCAGGAGAGCGAGCTGATCCACGACTGGAACACCCTGCAGGGGTCGTTCGACTACTCCACCCGCCGCGGCGTGCAGCTGAACGACGAGACGCTGCGCGACGGGCTGCAGTCACCCTCCGTCACCGACCCGTCGATCGAGGACAAGATCCGGCTGCTGCACCTGATGGCGGAGCTGGGCATCGCCTCGGCGGACATCGGCCTTCCCGGCGCCGGCCCGCGCGCCGTGCGCGACGTGGAGGCGCTGGCGCGCGAGATCGTGGACCAGCGCCTGTCCGTGGAGCCCAACTGCGCCGCCCGCACCGTTCGCGCGGACATCCAGCCCATCGTCGACGTCTCGCAGCGGGTGGGGATCGCCATCGAGGTGGCCACCTTCATCGGCTCGTCCCCCATCCGCCAGTACGCGGAGGACTGGACGCTCGACCGGATGCTGCGCGCCACCGAGGACGCCGTCACCTTCGCGGTGGAGAACGGCCTGCCGGTGATGTACGTGACGGAGGACACCACCCGCGCCCGCCCGGAGGTGCTGAAGGCGCTCTACAAGGCGGCCATCGACTGCGGCGCGCGGCGCATCTGCCTGGCCGACACGGTGGGCCACGCCACCCCGCACGGCGTGCGCCAGCTCATCCGCTTCGTGCGCCGGGAGATCGTGGAGCCCAGCGGCGAGGAGGTGAAGATCGACTGGCACGGCCACCGCGACCGCGGGCTGGCCATCACCAACTGCCTGGCGGCCATCGAAGAGGGGGCGCACCGCATCCACGGCACCGCGCTGGGCATCGGGGAGCGCTGCGGGAACGCGGAGATGGACCTGCTGCTGGTGAACTTCAAGCTGCTGGGGCTGCACGACCGCGACCTGTCGCGGCTGGCCGAGTACGTGTCGCTGGCGTCCAGCGCCTGCAAGGTGGACCTGGCGTACAACTGGCCCGTCTTCGGCGCCGACGCCTTTCGCACGGGGACGGGGGTGCACGCCGCGGCCATCATCAAGGCGGAGAGCAAGGGCGACGCGTGGCTGGCGGACCGCATCTACAGCGGCGTCCCCGCCGGCTGGTTCGGCCTGCGCCAGGTGATCGAGATCTCGCACATGAGCGGCATCAGCAACGTGCGCTACTGGCTGAAGGCGCACGGCTACGACCCCGCCGACGAGGGGCTGGTGAACCACGTCTTCGAGGCGTGCAAGACCTGCGACCACACCTTCAG
>DASTNU010000530.1:0-7996 GCA_035720605.1 Longimicrobium sp.
CCCGGCCTCGCCTAGGCTCGTCCACCCCCTCCCGCAAACTGCGCGGGGCTTCAACTGCTCGGGGACCGAGACCTCGAAGTATACACCCCCTCCCACGCAGTTTGTGGGAGGGGGTGGACGAGCCTGGGCGAGGCCGGGGGAGGGCCCCTCTCCCTACCGCCGGCCGCGCGTCATCCTGCGAACCTCGGCCAGGCCCTGTTCCGTCCACTGCGGGCGCTGGGGGTCGGTGGCGACGGCGTGGGCGGTGAGGAAGACCATCCGCGCCACGCGCGCGGCCTTGTCGGCGTCGATCAGCTCCACCTCGTCGGAGGGCTCGTGGTAGTCCTCGTGCGTGCCGGCGAAGAAGAAGACGGCCGGGATCTCCTTGCGCGCGAAGTTGAAGTGGTCGCTGCGAAAGAAGAACCGCTCGCCGGGCCAGCGGTCGTCGCTGGCCGTGAGCCCCAGCAGCGCGGGATTCTCCGCGGCCACGCGCTCCACCAGCGGGCCCAGCGACGAGTAGTTCTTGCCGATCACCACCACGTCGTCGGGCGCGTTGCGGCCGATCATGTCGATGTTGACGTTGGCCACGATGGACTGCAGCGGAACGGTGGGGTTCTCGCTGAAGTGGTGCGAGCCCAGCAGCCCCTGCTCCTCGCCGCTCACGCCCAGGAACAGGATGGAGCGCGCGGGACGCTGCTCCAGCGCCGCGAACGCCTCCGCCACCTCCAGCAGCGCCGAGGTCCCCGAGGCGTCGTCGTCGGCGCCGTTGTAGATGCTGTCGCCCCGCACCGGCCGGCCCACGCCGACGTGGTCCATGTGCGCGGAGAGCACCACGTACTCGCCGCGGAGCGCCGGGTCCGCGCCGGGAAAGACGGCCACCACGTTGGGCGCCACCGCCGGCCCGCGGCCCCGCGGCGCGAAGCGCTGGATGAAGGTGCCGTTCCCCACCCCGTCCTGCAGGCCCAGCCGCTGGAACTCGCGCACCAGGTACGCGGCGGCGGAGTCCAGCCCCGGGCTGGGCGTGTCGCGCCCGCGGAGCGCGTCGGACGCCAGGTAGGCGATGTGCTCGCGCATCTCGTCCGCGGTGATGGTGGCCGCGGCCGCCGCGGGAGTGCCTGCGCGGGAACCGGCGGCGGGTGCCGGCGCCGCGCCGGGGTCCGCCGCGGCGCCACAGGCGGCCAGCGCGGCCACCCCGGCGATCATCACGATCCGCTTCGTCGTCATATCCGTGTCATCATGGGATTTCAGCACCGGCCGGCGCTGCTGCGGGAATGCGGGAGGATACACGTTCGTTTGCCACCGGGGCAAGGCGGGGGCCCCTCCCCGGCCTCCTCCCCGCACCAGCTGCGCACGGAGAGCGGGGGGAACGGCAGCTTTGGGACGCGGATCGGACATCCTGCCGCCCGCACGCCCCCTCCGGGCTCGCACTACTCGCCCACCTCCCCCCAAAAACCCCTGGGGGAGGTTGAACTTCGACCGCGTCGCGCAACCGTCCTGCCGTCTTCCTATTCCCTATTCCCTATTCCCTATTCCCTCCCCGCACTGTCATCCCCCAGCAACACCAGCGTGTCCTCGACGGTGCGCTTGGGGCCGCCTTCGCTGCAGTAGCCCTGCACCACCTGGCCGGCGTTGCGGCAGCCGGCGTCGCTGCCGCAGCGCTGCTGCTGCCACTCCATGCTCCGGCGGATGGCCGTGACCGGCGGCACGTTGTCGCAGAAGCCCGGCGACACCCGGCTGAACTCCAGGCAGGCACGCACGAACGAGCCCGCCGCGAACCCTTCCGTCAGGCTCCGCTGGTCGTTCGCGCGGCGCGTGCCCTCGTCGAAGCACGCCTGCTCGTCGTGCGCCAGCCCGTAGCGCGTCCCTTCGCGCGCCGCCGTGGCCGCCGCGGACTCCATGTCGTCGCTGTTGCGGTTCCACCACACCAGCCACGACACCACCAGCGCCGCCCCCAGCAGCACCAGCACGCCGCACCCGATCAGCCCCACCTTCAGGCAGCCGCGTCCGGAGCCGCCCTGCCGCGGCGGTGGGGGCGGGATCGATCCGTAGGGTTCCCGCGGAGGCTGCGAATCGCTCATCGGTGGATCGGGTTCCGGATGGATGGTGTGATGGATGATCGCGGGCGTCAGTCCTCGTCGAACGCGTCCAGCATGCGCTCCCGCTCGCGCCGGGCGATGGCCGCCAGCGCGGTCTCCCAGTCCGTGCGGTCGTGCATGGCGGCGGCCTGGGCCTCGATCCAGATCTCCCGCAGTACCACGTCCAGCAACCCCACGGCCTGCCCCTCGCGCGTGCGCCGCAGCTCCGCCACCTGGCGGGCCAGCGGCAGCAGCTCTTCGGGGATGTCGGCCTCGGGATGCAGGTAGGCGCGGCCGGCGGTCTCGTCGGTGCGTCCCTCGCCGGGGGGCTCGCGGCGGGGGCCGGGCGGGCGGTAGCGGTGCGGATCGGCGGAAACGCGGACGGCGATGCTCCCCTCCGCGAACGGCTGCCACCAGTCGATCAGGCCGCCGTTCAGCTCGTCCAGCAGCTTCTCGACCGCCGCGCGGATCGGTCCCTTGCGGCCGCCGGAGCGCCGGGCGCGCTCCACGATCAGCAGCAGGTCCGCACCGGGCTGCTCGTGCGCGAACGACTGGATCCAGCGGAGCGCCCGCTGCCGCGCCGTCTCCGGCCCCTCGCCCTGCAGGTCCAGCCGCCGGGTGGGCGGGTAGTGCCGCGCCTCGTATTCACGCGAAAGCTCGGTCAGCCGCATGGACGAGTGCGTGAGTGCGTGAGTGCGTGAGTGCGTGAGTGGACACTCGCGCGCGGATGATCGCACGGACGGGGCCGCGGTTTCGGCGGTGCAGCGGCCGGAGCGCGATCGAATTCTCCTCTCCCCCACGCAGTTTGTGAGGGAGAGGCCGGGAGAGGGGGGACGCCGGCGGTGAGCGCCGCATCCGCGGGCTCGAACAGCCGTTCTCCCCTCTCCGCGCGGCAGTTTGCGCGGGGAGGGGCCGGGGGAGGGGCCGCAGCGGAACGTCGATTGCACGGCACTGGCGGTCTGCATCGGGACGCACGGCAAAGGAGGGCGGATGCGCTACGACAGGGGATACGGACGCGACTACCCGATGGCCCGCGCCAGCGGACCACCGCGGGGGTACGACTACGGGCTGCGCGGCTACCGCGAGACCGCGCCGGGGAGGCGGCCCGTCGGCATGCACACGTACCGGTACGGCGGCGGGTACGACCGCGGCTGGTTCGGGCAGGGTGCACTCCCCAACCGCGTGACCCAGCGCTACAACCGCGAGTACGTGTACCCCGAGCCCGACCGCCTGGAGGTCAACTACGCGCCGTACGGCGGGGACGTGGAAGGCCGCGTGGTGGACGGCACCGAGTACTGGCGGCCGTACGCCACGCAGGGCGGGTCGCGCACCTGGCGCGGCGGCAGCCTGCCGATGGGGTGGGAACGCGGGCCCGCCTGCGATCGCGAGCTCCGCGGCCACGCCCGCCGCCGCTACGGCCGGGACTACGACGGCCCGATGCGGTAAAGAGAAAAGTGCCCAGTATCAAGGTTCAAGTGCCCAGTAGCAAATCTTCTACTGGGCACTTGAACCTGGGCACTTGACCCTGCTGTTCCCCCCTACGCCGCCCTCCCCCGCCTCCCCCCCGACGGCCGCCGCCCGTCGCGCGCATCCACCCGCATGCGCCGGCGCCGGCCGCCGCGCCGCTTCCAGCCATCCAGCGACACCACGCCCGCATCCTCCTCGTCGTCCCCGGCATCGCCCAGGTACGGCTGGTGGCCGGCGTCGGGCCTGCGCCCCTCGGCCGCGCGGTGGGCGCGCAGCCGCTCGCGCTCCAGCTCGCCGAACACCTGCTCCGCCGGCGCCTCCCACACCAGCGCCAGCGTGCCGATGAGCGTGGCCAGGCACCGGGCGATGGTTTCCGTGTGGCGGCCGGACTCCAGCGGCAGCGAGCCGGGGAGCGGGCAGCTGGGCCCGTGGGGGACGGCCGCCCGCTCGCGCGAGCGCTCGATGCGGATCCCCGCCGCCGTCACGATGCGCCGCGCCGCGTAGCGCCGGCGGTGCAGCCGGCGCCCCGCGCACAGCCGCTGCAGCTGCGTGCGCCAGGGCACGCCGCCGGCGGAGCTTTCCGCCAGCAGCCACACGGCGGCGTACAGCTCCGCGAAGATGCGGACGTCGACCTGGCGGACGGTTTCGGGATCGAGGGCGGAGAGGTAATCCAGGAAGGCCAGGATGCGCCGCGGTCGGGCGAGGAGGAAGAGGACGACTTCCTGGCAGCCCCGCCGGTGGTTGCACTCGGCGCAGGCGGGAACGATGATGCGGGCGTCTTTTCTGCGGCCCCCGCGGGCGCGGGGGATGACGTGTTCACGGGTGAGGGGTCGGTCCGGGGCCGCGGGGGCCCGGCAGTACACACACTTTCCGGTCTTGATGCGGTGCTCCAGCTCCCGCTGCAGCGTGCCGCCCTGTCCGTTTCCTCGCACGTGGGCTCCCGGTGCGATAGGAGGCGGCGGATGCTCCCGCCGTGTGCGCCGCGTGCAGCCGCCCTCGCGGGGACTGCTGCGCGCGGGGGAATTCGACCTGCCGTTCGTAACGTCCGAAAGAACGTCGGTGCCAGATGGGGCCGTTGCGCGTATCAGCCGCGCGACGGTCCCACCTGGTTATCTACCTTGCCTCCATGTCGTGTGTTTCAGTGCCGTACCACTGGCAGGGGGGACGAGGGGTTGCGATCCCAGCCCCGGATCGCGCCTCTGCTCCACTATATGTAGTGCATGCCGTTCGCACAACAGAAATTATTTTTCGATGACGGCATGCCCGTCTCCCCGTCCCGCCGCGCGGCGCCGCTCCGTCCCCGTCCGATGGCGGTCCAGCGTGCCCCCCCGCCGCATCCGCCCGCAGGTGTTGCCATCCAGCTGGTCCTTGCCGCCCAGCCAGATCCGGTCGACCGATGCAGTGTCCGCCGCCGTATGCGCCCGGTCATATTCACGGCGGCATCGCACGAGGTCCGAATCCCACCGCGACGCGATGTACCCGGCACCCAGCAGCAGGCCCAGGACGGCGAGGATCGGCGGGATGCCCCGCAGCCACACGTGGATCGTAGCCGAACGATGCAGCCGGCGGCGGTTGCGTTTCGTGCTCATGGCGAATGATACGGCCGCGCAACGTGCGCCGTTTCACCATCCGCTGCCACGGGCCGTCCATCACGCAGGACCGCCCGCCGGGAGACTCCCGGCGGGCGGTTCTCGTCCTTCCCGAACGAGCGAAGCGGATCAGTACCAGGCGGTCAGGTCGATCCCCTGGTAGTAGTGGTGCAGGATCTCCTGGTAGGTGGACCCCTTCTCCGCCATCCCCACCGCGCCGGTCTGGCTGAGGCCCACGCCGTGGCCCCACCCGCCGCCGAACGCCTCGAAGCCCTCCACCTCGCCCGTCTTCTGGTCGATCACGGGCTCGATGACGAACAGCGTGCTGAGCAGGCTGCTGAAGCTGCCGTCGGCGTTGACGAACTTGAGGGAGGTGCGGACGTGGTCCCTGGTGTCGTAGAACGTCCCCGCCTCGGTGACGTACTCGATCAGCTTCACCCGCCCGCTGTTCGACCGCTCCAGCACGTTGATGGCCAGCACCCGGCCCACGTCCTGGCCGGCGTGCAGCGAGATCACGTCGCTGATCTCGTCCGCCGTCCACTCGAAGCTCCAGCGGTGGTAGCGGCTCCAGTCCGCCTCGAAGTCGCCGTTCTTCTTGCCCCGCAGCGAGTTCGCGTTCGGGCTGCGCCGGATGTCGTCCAGCACGTGCTCGCTGTTGCCGTGCTGGTGGTCGCGCACGCCGCGCAGGTACGGCACCGGGTCGGAGTTGAACACGTCCTCGTTGTTGGCCGTGTAGCCGCCGCTGGTGGAGCTGAACAGCGCCTGGATGAGCTTGCCCTCGTACGTGGCCACCACGCCGGCCGTGGCGTCCACCGCGGCGTTGCTCACCGGGTGCTCGGCGCTGTAGCCGCCGTACACCTGGTCGCTCGTCGTCGGCAGCAGGTCGTACCCGTCCGCCGCGCGCTTGCCCAGGCCGCTGAGCGCGTAGGTGCGCGCCGCCACCGCCTGCGCCTTCTGCGCCTCCACCTCGCCGTACGGCACCGGCGGCAGCTCGCGCGGCACCACGCCGTACAGGTACTGCTCGATGGGCAGCTCGTTGACCCCCGCCAGGCTCCCCGAGCTGTTGCGGATGACCTCCGCCACGCCGCGGTACGGCAGCGCGCCGATGGTCACCATCCCGTCGGACGAGGTGAGCACGACGGGGCCGCTGCTGAGCGCCGTCGCCGAGCCGGTGTTCACCCGGTACTGCGTGATGCCGGTGACGATGGTGATCTGGCGATAGAACGCGTCCGCGGCGGCCAACCCCTGCGAGATGAGCAGCAGGCGGTAGTTGTTGCGCTCCGTGAAGCTGGCGCTCAGGGGAAAGCTGCCGATCAGCAGCCGCGTGCACAGGGGGATGACCTCGGTCATCGTGGGATGGCCCAGCGCCTCCGCGGCCGCCTTGCGCGCGTTGACGGCGGCCACCGTGCCGCACATCACCTGCAGGCGCCAGCGCGTCTCGCTCACCGAGCCGGCCTCCAGCGTGACCGTCGCCGACACGCCGCCGGTGCCGGAAAGGAGCGTCGCGCCCGTCGTCTTGTTGGTGAAGGTCCAGTCCGCGGCGCTGCCCAGCGTCACCGAGGTGGCGGTGGGGACCACGCCGATGCGGATGTTTCCGTTCCAGGCCGCCGCGCCGGCTTCCTCGTCCAGCGAGGGGCCACCGGCGCGGGCGTTCGGCCCGGTGGGGTCGCCGTCGACGCAGGCGCCCAGGCCCAGCAGCAGCGCCGCCGCCGGCAGCGCGCGCCGGATTCGGTTCGAAATCATGCGAGAGATCGGGGTGTGCGGGTGGACGGTGGAACGCGAGGGGACGCGTTCTGAGGAACTCGTAACTACACACCCGTTCCGCCATTTGTCAACCTCGCGAGCATCATCCGCGCGGAGTACACGACCGCTGCGGAATTCGGAATATTCGCTGGGCGATCCACCGGGGGGGACGGCCGTCGTTTACGCGATCGCGGCGGAGACATCCTGCGTGGCAACGTCAGGAGCCGCACACGGAGCCAGCAGAGTCGACGGAGTTTTCTCATCCCGCCCCGCGATGCCGGTGCACGGCGTCGGATCGGAGGGAGTGGAGGGTTGGACGGCCGGTTGGATGCGGCAGGGGGCCATGGCAATTTTTTGGGAGGTGATGGCAGGCTCTCGACGGAGCGCCGGTGGAGCCGGAAGATCGGTCACCCGATGCGCGTCCGTTAGCGGAGCCTGCCGGTGCACCACCGCCGCGGATGCGGAGCAGAACGGCCGCGGATGGCGGACGGCACTGGTGCGGGCAAATGCCGGTGGTTACTTTCGATGCGCAGCCGCCAGGGGTACTTCGCTGGGAGCAGCGGGGTTGAGACAGTCCCTTGGAACCTGATCCGGTTCACACCGGCGTAGGGAGCGCGGCGTGTCGCATCCGATGCACCTCATCCGCCGTCCGGTTTCCATCGGCGGATGCGGATTCCATCCAGGCGCCACTCCGGGTCCCCGGCGTGGCGCTTTTTCGTGGGATGCGCCGCCCGGAATCCACCGTACCTCCCCGCCGCGTCGGCCGGATCGCCCTCTCCCGCAGCATGGAGACGACGATGATCGACCGCGCCCGCCCCCAACCCGCCGCCGTCCCGGGCGACTACGGCGACGCCTTTCCCAGCAGCCGCCGCGTGTACGTCCAGGGGCGCCACGGCATCCGCGTCCCCCTGCGCGAGATCGTGCTGAGCGGCGGCGAGCCCCCGCTGCGGGTCTACGACACCAGCGGCCCGCTGGGCGCGGACGTGCGCCTGGGCCTCCCCTCCGTGCGCGGCGAGTGGATCCGCGCCCGCGGCGACGTCGTCGAGACCGAGCGGTCGTATCGCCCGCTGCCGGGGACGCAGCCGGTGGAGATGCCGGAGTCGCTGCAGCGCCCCACCCTGCGCGGCACGGGGTGCGTGACGC
>DASTNU010000531.1:0-5447 GCA_035720605.1 Longimicrobium sp.
GACCGCACGACGACGGCAGGGAGCGCGAACGACCAGTAGGGTGAAAGGGTGAAAGGGTGAAAGGGTGAAAGGGTGAAAGGGTGAAAGGGTGAAAGGGTGATGGAGGTGATGTGGTTCACTGCCACCATCCCGCCTTCAACCGGATACGGGAGCCCCGCGCGGGATGGCGGGGCTTCCGCTCGTCCGACAGCGATGGGATGCATCCGTCACCCTTCACCCTTTCACCCCGTTCACCCCCTCACCCCCTCACCCCCTCACTCACTGTCCCCTCCCGGTGACGCGGTTCGCCGCTCCGGCGACACACCGGCGGAGGGAGGGCCTGGTGGAGGCCGGAATCAAGTGATTGGGATCAAACGACTTGGATGCCGAGGCGAATGGGCCGGTGGGCGGAACGGGCATTGCCCTGCCCTGTGCCGGAGCCGTTCGTGCATCCGCACCATCCCGTGTGAAAGACCCCTCCGATGAAAAACAAGATCCGGTTCCTCACCGCCGCGGCCGGCCTGGTGCTGCTCGCGGCGTGCGACAACGACCGCGGCGTCGTCATCGTCGATCCCGGCGATCCGCCCGGGCAGCCCACGGACCTCTTCGCCACCTACGCGTGGGTGCTGGAGGACTTCGACAACGGCCAGCCGGTGGGGTATCCCAGCGTGCAGGTCACCTGGTTCCCGCCCGCCGACTGGGACGACGAGGTGTTTCGCGTGTACGGCAAGCGCGCCGCGGACGCGAACTTCACGCTGATCGCCACCGTCACCTCGTGCACCAACGCGGGGTGCGTGTATACGGACCGCAACGTGGCGTACGGGCAGGAGTACGAGTTCTACGTGGCGGCCTACGACGAGGGCAGCGACCAGGAAACCTCGTCGGACTTCCGCGACGTGGTGCGCGTTCCCGCCAACCAGCGCCCCGCCGCGCCCACGGCGGCGGAAACGGCGAACCTGGACAACGCGGTGTTCCTGCGCTGGACGCCCAACGCCACCAACGGCGACAACGTTTCGCGCTACCTGGTCTACCTCACGCGGCTGGACAACCAGGCCACCCTGTACCGGGTGGGCGAGACGGACGGCACGGGATTCCTGGACCAGCGCGCGGAGAACAGCTCGCGCTTCGGCTACCGCGTGGCGACGGTGGACACCATGGGCCACGTGAGCAACCTGGGCGCGGAGGTGATCGGCGTCCCGCGTCCCGACTTCGCGGGCGAGCTGGTGTACGCCTTTGCCGACAGCGTGGCAGCCAGCGGCTTCCGCTTCCAGTCGGACGAGGCGACCAACCCGATCCTGTCCGGCAGCTCGGCCAGCGCGCAGTGGCGGCTGGAGTCGGATGTCAGCGGCTACCGCATCGTCCCGCTGAACGGGACGCAGGTGACGGAGTGGGGGCGCACCACCGCGCTGGTCTGCGGCCCCGGCGCCGACGCGTCGTGCACGGCGGCCCGGGTGGCGCCCTCGGCGGGCTACAGCGCGGCGCCGATCGCGGTGGATGCGGAATACAGCTACGTCTTCCGCGTCACCGGCGGCGACGGCCTGCCGCACTATGCGGTGCTGCGCGTCACCATGCTGGGCACGGACCAGAACGGGAAGGACCTGATGATCTTCGACTGGGCGTACCAGACGGTGCCCAACGAGCCGCAGCTGCTGCGCACTGCCAGCTGACGCGGCGGATCACCAGACGAACGAGAAAGCGGAGGCCGCTGCGGCGGCCTCCGCTTCTTCGTGCTTGCACCCCGTTCAGCGGCTGACGTCTTCCCGTCCGATGGTTGCGCCGGCGGTCCGGATTCCGTATCGCTGTAGCCACACTTTCCACGGACCGAGGAGCGGCGGATGAGGGTCTTCGTAACGGGCGCGACGGGGTACGTGGGGACGGCGATCGTCGAGGCGCTGCGCTCCGCGGGGCACGGTGTGGCGGGCCTGGCCCGCTCGGACGGTTCGGCGGCGAAGCTCGAAGGTGCGGGCGCGGAGGCGCGGCGCGGTTCGCTGCAGGACCTGGACGTGCTCGCGCGCGGTGCCGCGGAGGCGGATGCGGTCATCCACGCGGGAGCGACGGGAAAGCCGGGGCAGGATGCGGTGGACACCGCCGCCGTCGCGGCGATGCTGGACGCGCTGGAGGGGAGCGGGAAGCCCTTCGTCTACACCAGCGGCCTCTGGGTCCTCGGCGATACCGGGGATCGTCTGGCGGATGAGGATGCGCCCCCGCGGCCGGCGGCCATCGTCGCGTGGCGAGCGGGGGTGGAGCGCGGCGTGATCGACGCGGCGAAGCGCGGCGTCCGCTCCGTCGTGCTGCGGCCGGGCGTGGTGTACGGGCGCGGCGGCGGCACGCCGGGCGCGTTCGTCTCCGCGGCGCGCCGAAAGGGCGTCGTGCGGTACGTGGGCGACGGGCGGCAGCGCTGGCCGTTCGTGCACGTGGATGATCTCGCGGAGCTGTACGGGCTGGCGCTGGACGCGCGCCCGGGGACGGTGCTGAACGCGGCAGCCGGCCCATCCCTTCCCGTCCGCGAAGTGGCGCAGGCCGCCGCGGAGGCGAACGGCGCCCGCGCGGAGGCGTGGCCGCTGGAGGATGCGCGCGCCGTGCTGGGGACGTACGCGGACGCGCTGGCGCTGGACCAGCAGGTTTCCGCCGAGCGCGCCCGCGCGCTGGGAGGGACGCCGTCCCGCCCGTCGGTGCTCGACGAGCTGCGCGGCGGATCGTACGTGGCGGGGCGGTAGATCGTCGCCGGTCCGCGCCCGCACGCTCGCACTTTCGCACTCCTCCCGGGCACTTCTATCTTTCCCGCCCTTTCCCCCAGGCCACAAGGGACCATGCCCCAGCGGATCGAGATCGACGGAGACACCCTTTCGCTGGAGGACGTGGAGCGCGTCGCCACCGATCCCGGGATGGAGGTGGCGTTCGCGGACGGGACGGAGGCCCGGATGCAGCGCTCGCGCGACGTGGTGGAGCGCGCGCTGGCGGAGGGCGCCACCGTCTACGGCGTTACGACCGGCTTCGGGCGGCTGGCGGAGACGCCGATCCCCGCCGACCGGCTGGAGGAGCTGCAGATCAACCTGATCCGCAGCCACGCCTGCGGCTTCGGCGCGCCGCTTAGCCGCGCGGAAACGCGGGCGATGATGCTGCTGCGCGCCAACGTGCTGGCCAAGGGGTTCTCCGGCATTCGCCCGGCCGTAGTGCAGCGGCTGCTGGACATGCTGAACCGCGGCGTCCATCCCCTCATCCCCGAACAGGGCTCCGTCGGCGCCTCCGGCGACCTGGCGCCGCTCTCGCACCTGGCGCTGGTGCTGGTGGGCGAGGGCGAGGCGGAGGTCGGCGGCGAGGTGCTGCCGGGCGGGACGGCGCTGCGGCGCGCGGGACTGGAGCCGGTGCGGCTGCAGGCCAAGGAGGGACTGGCGCTGAACAACGGCACGCAGTTCATGACCGGCGTCGGCGCGCTGGTGCTGCGGGGCGCGGAGCGGGTGGTGGAGGCGGCGGAGGTGGCGGGCGCGATGTCGCTGGAGGGGCTGAGGGGAACGCCGGACGCCTTTCACGAAGCCGTCATGCGCGCCCGCCCGCACCCCGGCCAGGCCGCCAGCGCCGCGCGCCTGCGCGCCCTGCTGGCGGACAGCGAGATCCGCGAGTCGCACCGGTACGGCGATGCGCGGGTGCAGGACGCGTACGCCATCCGCTGCATGCCGCAGGTGCACGGCGCAGCGCGCAACGCGCTGCGCTACGTGCGCCAGGTGCTGGAGTGCGAGGCCAACAGCGCCACGGACAACCCGCTCATCTTTCCCGACGAGGGCGAGGGCGGGCTGGTGATTAGCGGCGGGAACTTCCACGGGCAGCCGGTGGCGCAGGTGCTGGACCTGCTGGCCATCGCGCTGGCGGACCTGGCGTCCATCAGCGAGCGGCGCATGGAGCGGCTGGTGAACCCCGACCTTTCGGGCGACCTGCCGCCCTTCCTGACGCGCGACCCCGGCGTGTGCTCGGGGTTCATGATCGCGCAGATCACCGCCGCGGCGCTGGTGAGCGAGAACAAGGTGCTCTGCCACCCGGCCAGCGTGGACAGCATTCCCACCGGCGCCAACAAGGAAGACCACGTCTCCATGGGCGCGCACGGCGCCGTCAAGGCCCGCCGCGTGCTGCGCAACACCGAGGCGGTGCTGGCGATCGAGCTGCTGTGCGCCGCGCAGGCGCTGGAGTTCCGCAAGCCGCTGCGCCCGGGGCGCGGCGTGGAGCGCGCGTACCAGGCGTTCCGCGAGCGCATCCTTCCCCTGGATGCGGACCGTGCGCTGGCGCCGGACATCGAGGCGGCGGCGGCGCTGGTGCGCGAGGGCGTTCTGATCGATCTTTAGGACGGGGCCCGCCCACAGCCCGGCATTTCTTCACGGAGGGAGAGACGATGACCACGCAGCCCGCCGTCCGCGAATGGACGTACGAGGAGTTCGCCCGTCTCCCCGATGATGGCAACCGCTACGAAGTCATCGCCGGAGAACTTTACGTGACGCCAGCACCGGAGACACCACATCAGGTAGTCAGCGGCCGCTTCTTTCTGGAGATGGCCAATTTTGCAATGAAGGAGCACCATTTGGGGGAGGTACTTTATGCCCCTCTCGATGTATTGTTTGGTGAAGGCGACTACCTGGAGCCGGACATCGTTTTCCTGCGGAACGAGCACACGCACTACAGGACACGTCGCGCCGTCGAGGGCCCGCCGGATCTGATCATCGAGATCGTGTCACGCAGCACGGCCCGCCAGGATCGCGGCATCAAGCGCGAGCGATATGCGCACTTCGGGGTGCCCGAGTACTGGATCATTGACGCCGACCGGCGGCGGGTGGAGGTCTATCGGCTGCAGGAGGATCCGGACCGGCCGACATACGTCACGGATCGCCTCCAGTGGCAGCCGGTGGAAGGAGGTCCCTCGCTTGATATGAACGTTCGCGAATTACTGACCGGTGTGGAATAACAGTCCGAGCGGTCAGTAATCTTCGGCAGCTTTCGGCACTTGGCGCCTGAGGACCTGTGCCTTGTGGTTCGCCATTTCGAGTTGCGTTGCTGAGCTTCGTGGCCCGTCAAGATGAGACATGGCTAGTCTGCACCCAGATTTGATTGAGCTTACTTTCAACGCCGCCTTGAAAGCATTTTGGCGGAAGGAAGCCCTGCGCAAGTTCCTCCGAGAGTGCAACATCAAGGATGCATTCATCGCCACCTGGGCGGCTGAAGAAAGCAAGCGCGACTTTCTTGATCGGCTGTTTGCGACTTTGCAGCGAACCGACAATGGCCGGGGCGCCATTTTGAGAATGGCTCGCTTCTTAGCAAGTAAGAAGCAGTTCCCAGACCTACAGGGATGGGAAGAGTCTGAGCAGATGCTACGGGCAGCTAGAGCGTCTACTTCTGCTCTCGCCGACTATTTGGTTGCTGAAGATCAGAAAACGGAGGACGAGGAGGCCAAGAGGCGGGCGTTGAAAGCTCATCGTGAGCGCCAG
>DASTNU010000532.1:0-3309 GCA_035720605.1 Longimicrobium sp.
TGGGCCTGGTGCGTGCCGAACTGCCGCGCGGAGTGGGCGCGCTGGTGGCGCCCTGGATCAAGCACCTGACCGGGCTCCTGGTGATGGCGGAGGACCAGCCGGTGTACGAGAACCGCGTCCTGCTCGACGAGTCCGCCACCGACCGCTACGGCGTGCCCCGTCTCCTCATCAGCCACCGGCACACCTCGCGCGACCGGGCCGCGGGCGCCGCGCTCGCGGCGATGGCGAAGCGGATTCTTCGTCGCGCCGGGGCGCTGGCCTGCTACCGGCACCGGGTCGCGACGTTCAGTCACGGTGTGGGGACGGTTCGCATGGGCAGCGACCCGTACACCAGCGCGCTCGACGCCGACTGCCGCTATCGCGGACTGGAGAACCTCACCGTGGTGGACGCCGGCGTCATGCCCACGGGCGCCGCGGTGAACCCCAGTCTCACCATCTCCGCGATCGCGCTCCGGGCGGCCGAGCGGCTGGCCGAGCGTCATGTCACCCTGACCCCGAGTGCAGCGAGGGGAAAGGGGACCATGGTGTCAGGGTGATTCACCACAGAGGCACGGAGGGTTGGAGGGAGTCCTTGGTCGGTGGTCATCACCTCATTCCGCTCCAGGGAACTTCAATCAGGCTTTTTTGGGGGGTGAGTTGCCGGCATGGTCACCCCAAAAAACCTCAGCTGAAGCACGCCTGGTACGGAATGAGAGGTGGTAGGACCGACCAGGGAACGCCTCCGGCCTTCCGTGCCTCTGTGGCGAACCGCTCGCCTCGTCGATTCGGCCGCGCCGGTGATACCTCGTGATGCCCGTTAGTGTCGCGTTCCTCGGCTGCGGTGTGGCGACCCGCACCCACTCGAAGGTGCTGGCGAAGTGGGGCGGAGACGTGCTGCGCTATTACGCCAGCCGCGATCCCAAGCTGGCGGAGGAGTACAGCCGCAAGCTCGGCGGCGCGGGCTCGTTCGGCTCCTACGCCGCGGCGATGGCGGACCCGCGGGTCCAGGCGGTCGCCGTCTGCACGCCGCCGGACTCGCACCTGGAGCTCACCCTCGCGGCGCTGAAGGCGGGCAAGCACGTCGTGCTGGAGAAGCCCGCGTTCTTCCACGCCGCCGACTTCGAGCCGGTGCGCGAGGCGGAGGCGCGGAGCGGCCGCCGGCTCATGGTCGCGGAGAACTACTGCTACAAGCCGGTCGCGCGGGTGCTGCGGGAGACGATCGCTTCCGGCGCGCTGGGCGAGGTGCGTTTCTTCAACCTGATCGCGCTGAAGAGCCAGCGGCGGGCGGGATGGCGCGACGATCCGGCGGTCGCCGGCGGCGGCGCGCTCTTCGAAGGCGGGGTGCACTGGATCGACCTGCTGGCGAACGTCGGCCTCGACGTGGAGTCGGCCCAGGGGTTCCGCCCCGACCTCGGCACCGGCCTCGAGCGCAGCATGCTGCTGGTGGTGCGGTACCGCGGCGGCGGCGTGGGGATGCTGGCTCACTCGTGGGACGTCGCCTCCCCGCTGCGCGGGCTCCGCATCTCCCGGATCTAC
Source organism: Longimicrobium sp. (assembly GCA_035720605.1). Lineage (GTDB taxonomy): Bacteria > Gemmatimonadota > Gemmatimonadetes > Longimicrobiales > Longimicrobiaceae > Longimicrobium. The sequence continues at coordinate 1,516 of DASTNU010000532.1, forward strand.
GGGACCACGGGCTCGGTCGCGTTCGAGTCGAACGGCATCTTCGTCGCCGTGAGCGGCGGCCGGACCCGGCTGGTCTTTCCCGGCCTGCGCGACATCAACGGCAACCGGGCGATGTGGACCGACTTCCTGGATGTGATCCGCACCGGCCGGGAGCCGGTCATGACGGCGCGGCGGGCACAGCGCGGACTCGAGCTGGTGGAGACCGCCTACCGCACCGCGGAGACTCGTGAGGGGGCTCGATGACGCAGCTGCTCGCCGCGGTCGTCGGCATGATGGCCGGCGTCCACACCGCCACCTGGGGCATGTACAAGGACGCGCCCCACGAGGGCTTCTCCGGCTGGAAGTACGCCCGGAGCATCGTGCTCGCGACGGTGATCGCGGTGATCCTGTCGGCGGGCTGGGGACTCGACCCGCGGCGGGCGGCGGACCTGGTGGTGCTCTTCGGCGCCACCTACGCGGTGGAGCGGGCGCTGGCGGAGATCTACAAGACGTTCCTGCGCGACGAGGACCAGTCGAAGTACTTCATCCCCATGCAGTTCGCGGTGTTCGGCAAGGTGGTGCGGAGCCGAGGGGCCCGGCTGCTGGCCGGGGCAGGGTACCTCGCGATGCTGCTGGCGATGGTGGTGCTGGTGGACTGGATCGACCGCGCGGTCTCGGATCCGATGCCGCAGTGGCTGGTGGTCCTGGTGGGCGGCCTCGGCGGCTGGATCAGCGCCTTCGGCGGGGCCTGGAAGGACGCGCCGAAGGAGGGGTTCCAGATCTTCAAGTTCTTCCGGAGCCCGATCATCGCGTCGCTCTTCGCGCTGGGCCTCTCCTACCTGAGCTACGATCTCGTGCTGGTGACCCTCGCCGCGACCGGCTACTGCGTCGCGACCACCGAGACGTACAAGACGTTCTTCTTCCCCAGCGTGCCGAGGGGGAAGTTCGCCGGGATGCCGGTGCATTTCCCGGAGGTGCTCCGGCGGCGGCAGCCGTTCATCTTTCTCTATGCGGGGATCTGGTTCGTCGTGCTGGTGGCGCTGGTGAGTGCGCTGAAGGGGGTGCTGTTGCCGACCTGACGGTCGGGCGGTCGGGCGGTCGGGCGGTCAGGCGGCGCAAACGCATGCTTCAAGCCGGCGATCGCCTGCTTCGTCGGACCGCTGTTCGACTTCAACGGTGCGCCGCGTTGCTCCAATGGAGCGGTGCTCCGCTTCAACGGTGCGCCGCGCTGCTCCAAGGGAGCGGTGCTCGACTTCAACGGTGCGCCGCTCTGCTCCAACGGTGCAGTGCTCCACTTCTTTGGCACGCATGCCGGCTCCAAGGCACTCTTCCTGTCCTCCATCGGACTGCTTGACCACTCCAACGCCCGTGCGCTCGACTCCAAGGCGTCGCTGCTCCAGATCATGCGACCGCACGCGCGCTCCATTGTACCGACGATCTCTTCCTATGCAACGACGCCATTCTCCTCCGCCTCGCACGCCGGCTGCAACCGATTCCTCTTCGACATCCTGGGTCCGCTCCTCTGCTCCGTCAAAGCATCGCTGGGGTCCAACGCTCCGCACGCCTTCTCCCAAGGACTGACGCGGTGCTCCTTTCCGGATGACGCTCAGCTCTTTGGACTGCTCCGCTGCTCCAATCGATCTCCGCGGCACTTCCTCGGCTCTCTCCGTTACTCCATCGGACCGCACCGCTGCTTCCTCAGAGCGCGCGCCTGCTACATTCGGGCGACGGACTACTCCTTTGCGCCTCACCGCTACTCCTCGAGGCTTCATCACCGCTCCAATCAGGCGGTCAGGCGGTCGGGCGGTCGGGCGG
>DASTNU010000533.1:0-4711 GCA_035720605.1 Longimicrobium sp.
GTAGAGGACGGAACCCTGGATCGCGCGGGCGATGCATGCCCGCGGGCAACGAAGAGGCCGTGAGCAAGGGGACGATCGTGTACCAGGTGCCCTGGCGAACCATCCCGACACCCGCAACGGGCATCCGCCGTGGTACGCCGCGCTCGCCGCCCAGAAGAACTACCCGACCCTGCACCTGATGAGCGCATACGGTCGTCGCACCGACGCCCTGCGCGAAGGGTTCAGCGAGGGAGCCCGCGGCCACGGCCGCCGCGGGTGGCCGTGCCGAAGCCCAGGATGATCCTCGCCGGTAGAGCCCTGTCCGGCTACGCAACGAGGACGCGGAGAACCGCATCGGTTCTCCGCGTCCTCTCCGTTCAGCTCCGCGTCCTCTGCGTGAAAATGCCCGTGCCCCGGGGCACCAGCACGGCGGCGCCGCGCACCTGGCCGTCGCGCAGTCGCTGCAGCGCGAGGTTGGCGTCCGCCAGCGGATGCGTCTCCACCTCCGTCCGCACGGGCACCCGCGGAGCCACGGCGAGGAACTCGCGCCCGTCCGCCCGCGTGAGGTTCGCGACGGAGCGGACCACGCGCTCGCCCCAGAGGATCTTGTACGGGAACGAGGGAACGTCGCTCATGTGGATCCCCCCGCACACCACCACCCCGCCCGGCGCCACGGCCCGCAGCGCCGCCGGCACCAGTGCGCCCACCGGGGCGAAGAGGATGGCCGCGTCCAGCTCCTCCGGCGGCCGCTCGTCCGATCCACCCGTCCAGACGGCGCCCAGCTCGCGGGCGAAGCGCTGGCCCTCGCCGTCGCCCGGCCGGGTGAACGCGAACACCCGCCGGCCCTGGTGGCGCGCGACCTGGGCCACGATGTGGGCCGCCGCGCCGAAGCCGTAGATCCCCAGCCGCTCCGCGTCGCCCGCCATCCGCAGCGACCGGTAGCCGATCAGCCCGGCGCAGAGCAGCGGCGCCGCCTCCACATCCCCGTACTCCGGCGGGAGCGGAAAGCAGTAGCGCGCGTCCGCCACGGCGTGCTCCGCGTATCCGCCGTCCAGGTGGTAGCCGGTGAAACGGGCGCGCGGGCACAGGTTCTCGCGGCCGGTCCCGCAGTAGCGGCACTCGCCGCACGTCCACCCCAGCCATGGCACGCCCACCCGCTTCCCCTCGGAGAATCCCTCCACCCCTTCTCCCCAGCCGATCACGGTGCCGACGATCTCGTGTCCGGGGATCAGCGGCAGCTTCGGGTGCGGCAGCTCGCCGTCGACCACGTGCAGGTCGGTCCGGCAGACCGCGCAGGCGGTCACACGGAGCAACACCTGTCCCGGCCCGGGAAGCGGATCGGGCACGTCAGCCAGGCGCAGCGGCTGCCCCGGCGCGTGAAGCAGCATTGCCTGCATCGTACGATCAGGGAACAGGGAATAGCCCGCAGAAGATGCGGCCCGCAGGGTGGGCCCCGTGAGCCCTCCGCTGCAGGGCCCGCACCGAATCTGCGCCGAGCCCCGGCCGGCGCCAGTCCGGGAACGGCCGATCTGCGCGTCGGGAGAACGCAGTCGGCGCCTGCCGGCCGCTTTTCCGGCCCCGCCGGCCTCCGTCCCACACGGGTCGCCAGCGTTCCCCGGCAGTCGCGCGCGAGCCACACGGCCAGATTGCCGGTGTGCGGCGCGAGCGGAGGGACGGTGGCGCCGCCGCGGCCCGGGAGGCGGGCCGGCCCACTTCCGAGCGAGGGAGGAGCGATGAACAACGACATCCAGGTCCAGCGCGACGTGCTGGACGAGTTGCGGTTCGATCCCAGCCTCACGGTCAACGACGTCGGGGTCACCGTGCACGAAGGGGTGGTGACCCTCGAGGGGAGGATCGACAGCTTCACGGAGAAGGACGCCGCGGAGCGCGCCGCCCACCGTGTCGCGGGGGTGAAGGCGGTGGCGAACGAGCTGCAGGTGGTCGTCCCCGGCATGCACCGGCGCGACGACACCGACATCGCCACGGCGGCGGTGGACGCGCTCGCGTGGAACCTCAACGTGCCGCCGGACCGGGTCACCCTCACCGTCCGCAACGGGTGGATCACGCTGGAGGGCGAGGTGAGCTGGCAGTTCCAGCGCGAAGCGGCGTTCAACACCGTGGCGCACCTCAGGGGGGTGCACGGCGTCACCAACGCCATCTCCGTACGCCCCACCGTAACGCCGCAGCAGGTGAAGCAGAAGATCGAGTCGGCGCTGCAGCGGCGCGCCTCGCGCGACGCTGCGCACGTGGGCGTGGAGACCGTCGGCGGCAAGGTGATCCTGCGCGGTACCGTGCGCACCTGGGCGGAGCGCGAGGACGCCGAGCACGCGGCGTGGTCGGCGCCGGGCGTGAGCAGCGTGGAAAGCTACCTCGAGGTCGAGGCGCAGGAGCTGGCCCTGATCTGATGGATGGCGAGCGCGCGCCCGGCCCGCCGGCGCCCGCCGCGGAGGAGGGCGGAAAGGGGTGCCGGGATCCTCCCGGCGCCCGCCCCACACCCGGGCCGCGGGTGGACGCGCGCTCCGCGGGCCGCGGAGCGCGCGGCAGGCCAGCAGCAACGGAGGTGACCGATGGACGCAGTGCTCGACCGTTCCGAATGGCCGGCCAGGCTGGCCGAGTTCACGCACCAGAACGTGGGCCGCCCCTCGCGCCTGGAGATCGACGACCCGCAGCTGGGCGCGCAGCCGGCGGAGGACGGGCTGCCCCTGCGCGGCGTGACGTACGACCCGGCGGACGACCGGGTGGAGATCATGCTCGGCGGGCACGGTAGCGGCGCGGGGCACCTGACCCACTCGGTGGCGCACCCGGACCGGCTGGACCTGGCGTCATCCGACCCCCGCCACGCCGCGCTGCGCATCACACACGGCACGGGACAGACGCTCCTGACGGTGGGCTGACCGCGCGCCGACGCGACGCTCCACGAGGGGCACCGGAGCATGCGGACGAGAGATGCCTCGTCCGCATGCGTCCGTGTTTGTCTCGGGCGCAGACCCGCGGCGCACCACCGCCGCTGTACACGCCCCACACCGCCGTCCATCCCGCCCCGACACGCGGAAGAAGGCTGCCGCGCCATCGTTCAGGAAAGGCACGAAGGAACGCCCAACCGGGAGGCGACCCTCCCCCTGGAGGAGAAGATGTCCAATCCCACTCGAACGATCGTCGCCGGCGTGGCGAGCATGGACGACCAGGACCCGCGCACGCCGGCAGGCGCGGATCCGGTGCTGGATCCCGCCATCGCGCTGGCCGCCGCCCTGGGAGCCGAGCTGCACGTGGTGCATGCCTTCCAGGTCCCCGCGGGGGTGTCGTGGGCGGCGCCCGCCGATGCCGGGGTGTGGACGTACGTCGCGGAGCTCGAGGAGCGGCTGGAACGGCAGGCTGCCGCCTTCCCCGGCGGAGCCGCCGTGCATTGCCACGCCGTGGAGGGTTCCGCGGCCGAGGTGCTGTGCCGCATGGTCCGGGAGAGGGAGGCGGAGCTGCTGGTGGTGGGCGCATCGCGCCGGGGCCGTCACTGGAGCGGCGTCCTGGGGAGCACGGCCACCCAGGTGCTGGCGGCCTCGCCCACCCCCGTGCTGATCGTCCGCCGCCCGCAGAAGGGTGCGCCGGGCCGCGTGCTGCTCACCTGCGACCTGTCCGCAGGCGCCGGTGAGGCGCTGCGGCGCGCGGTGGTGGCCGTCCGCGGGGTGTCCGGCGGCGCGCCGCTGCTGCGCTGCCTGCACGTCGTGGAAGCCGATCCGCTCCTTTCGCTCCCGCTGTCGGCCGAGGCGGCGGAGGCCCTGGCGCGGGAGCGGCTGGACGAGTGCCTGGACCAAGCCGGGCTGGACGCGGGCGCGGTGGAGCGGCACGTGCGCACCGGGGACGCGGCCCGCGAGATCGCGTACGAGGCGACGGAGTGGGGCGCGGACCTGGTGGTGGTCGCAACCCACGCGCATCCCGGCGAGGCGCACCATCCCACCGGCCGGGTGGCGATGGCGACGATCCGCGGTGCGGCGTGCAACGTGCTCGCCATCCCCGCCTCCGTCCTGGCGCCGCCGGGTGAGCCATCCGCCACTCCCCGGGACGGTGCGCGGTCCGTGTCTGCCGTTGCGGCGACGGCGTAGGCCGCGCAGCGGCCGTGAGACACCGGCACAACGCCCTCTGCCCGCGCCGCATGCCGGTGCGGGCAGACGCGTTTGCTTCCGGACGCCGGAGCCCGCGCGCGTAGTCGCATTCCCCACACGCAATCGCCCGATCCTCCGGGCACGACCCTCTGCGTTCGCCCCGCAGGCGCCTCGTTCGGCGCCTCGTACCTTGCCTGGCAGTTCCGGCGGAGCGTCCGCCGGGCCTCGCCGCCCTGAAACCGGAGCGGCGGCGCACTCGAGAGAACCGGAGTGGAACCATGCGCAAGAGAATCTACCTCGCCGGGCTGGTGGCCGTCCCCGCGCTGATCGCGGCGAGCGTCATCCCGCTGACCTTCCAGTCGGGAAGCCGGGTGTGGGTGCAGGGGACGTCGACGGTGCGCAGCTACCGGTGCGAGAGCACGCAGCTCTCCGGCAGCGCGACCGCGGCGGGGACGGAGGTGGCGCAGCTGGCCCAGGGCAGCGGCGAGCTCAGCATCCCGCTCTCCTCGCTCGACTGCCGCAACGGGACGATGAACGGCCACATGCGCAACGCGCTGAAGGCCGCGCAGCACCCCAGCATCCGCTTCCGCGCCACCTCGGTTTCCGTGACGCCGTCGGGCGCCACCACGGCCGCGGTG
>DASTNU010000534.1:0-4663 GCA_035720605.1 Longimicrobium sp.
CGAACGCAAGGTTCGGGGCCGCTTCTTCGTTCCGGGGCAGTCCGGCGGCGGCGCGCGCCGCGGGACGTGGTGCACTCCTTGCCCGGCGGAGGTTGGCCCGAACGCCTTTCCGTCCCACGGAGCCCCCGAATGGCGAAGCACTCCCCGGAGGAAAACGCAGCGCCGCGCGTGCCCGCCGACGCAGTGGCCCAGCCGCGGGACGCGCTGCCGGAGCGGCTGCGCCCGGTGCACCTGTACCGCGCCGTGGCGATGGCCTTTCTGCTGGCGCTGCTCTACCACTACTGGGACGAGCTCACGCACGTCCTGCTGCTGGGGTACGCGGCGGCCATCCTGGCGGTGATCCTGAACGCGTTGCGCGCCCGGCTGCACATCCAGCGCAAGTGGCTGGCGGCCATCGTGGGGGTGGTGGTGATCAGCTCGATGATCGCCCTCTTCGCGGTGGGGCTGCCGCTGCTGATCGACCAGGCGAAGAGCATCGTGCAGACGGGGCCGCAGCTGGAGGAGCAGATCACCCGGTGGGAGCAGCAGATCCGCCAGCGGACGGGGATGAGCGTCGACATCCCCCACCCCTCGAAGCTCTTCCAGGGCGGCGGGGGGAGCGGCGGGCCGGGCGCGATGTCGCGCGCGTCGCAGGTGGTGGGGGTGCTGCTCATCCCGTTCGTGCTGTTCTTCGGGGGGCTGTTCGCGCTGGCCAAGCCCAACGACCGCCTGCTGACGCCCATGCTGCGCGTGCTGCCGCACGACCTGCGGCTGGCGTGGTACCGCATCTTTCAGCTGCTGGGCGAGCGGCTGATCGGCTGGGCCAAGGGGACGGCGATGGCCATGGCGGGCGTGGGGACGCTGAGCGTGGTCGCGTTCCTGGTGATCGGCGTGCCCAACGCGGTGGCGCTGGGGCTGTTCAACGGGATGGTGGAGTTCATCCCCATCTTCGGACCCTTCCTGGGCGGCATCACGGCCACGCTGGTGGCGTTCCTGCACGATCCGCAGACGGCGCTGTGGGTGGCGCTCGCCGCGCTGGCCATCCAGCAGATCGAGGGATACCTGATCACGCCGTGGTCCATGTCGCACAACGCGGAGGTGCACCCGTTCGTCACGCTCTTCGGCCTGGTGCTGTTCGGCAGCCTTTTCGGGTTCCTGGGCATCCTGCTGGCGGTGCCGCTGGTGCTGCTGGTGTGGACGGTGGTGCAGGTGCTGTGGGTGGAGCGCGCCATCGACACGGACCGGGACCGCATCGCGCCGGTGGTGAAGGAGTAGGGGGCGCGACGCGCCCTCCCGACCGGCGGATCCAGGCGCTCCGGCCGACATCGAGCTGCGCCCGCGGGGGCCCCTTCCCCCCGGCCCCTTCCCCGCTGCGCGGGAGAGGGGGAGAATTCGCGCGCGCGGCGCAGATTTCGATCCGCATCCAGATCCCCTCGCGTCCATCGACCGTCATGGCTAGGTTAGGCGCGAAACGTCGATCGGAAACACCTCTCTACCTCTCCTCGGCGATGACCCGGATCATCCGCTCACTCGTGATCATGACGGTGCTGGGGCTGGGCGCCTGCGCGGCGGCGGGGCGCACCGGCCCGGACATCACCGGCGCGGAGTCGCTCGTGCGCGCCATGCACGACCGCTACGCGGGGCGCTGGTATCGGACCCTGACCTTTACGCAGGCGACCACGCGGGTGCTGCCCGGCGACTCGGTGCACACGGAGGAGTGGCGCGAGTGGGCGGCGATCCCCGGCCGGCTGCGCATCGACATGGGCGCGCCGGAAGAAGGGCGCACGGCGATCTTCGCCAACGACAGCAGCTACACGCTGCGGCAGGGGCGCGTGGTGCGCCGGGTGGGCCAGATGAACCCGCTGATGACGCTGGGCTTCGACGTGTACGCGCAGGCGCCGGAGCGCACGCTGGACCAGCTGCGGCGGCAGGGCTTCGACCTGTCGCGCTTTCACGTGGACACGCTGGAGGGCACCCCCGTCTACGTGGTGGGCGCGGCGGCGGGAGACACGACGAGCCGCCAGTTCGCGATCGAGGCGGAGCGGCTGCTCTTCGTGCGGCTGCTGGAGCCCGTCCCCAACCAGCCGGGCGCCACGCAGCACCTCTGGTTCCGCCGGTACGAGCCGCTGGGCGGCGGGTGGATCGCGCCCGAGGTGGAGATCCTGGTGGGCGGACGGCGCGTGTTCCACGAGGTGTACTCCAACGTGCGCATCGGCGACGCGGTGGACCCGGCGATATTCGCCGTCCCCGCGGGCGGCTGAGCGCCCGGTCCGCCGCTTTCCTCCCTTCCCGCCCGGCCGTCCGATGAGCGATCGCGACCCGTACACCGTCCGCAACGCCCCGACCCCGACGGTGCTGCGGATCATCCGCATGGCGCTGCTGGGCGGCGTGGTGATGTTCGGCCTGGTGGTCACCTACCTGCAGCGCCAGGAGCGGCCGGACGCCCCGGAGGCGGCGCAGGCGCTGCAGTACGTCAACATCGCCTTCCTGGTGGGCGCTGCCGCGGGGGTGATGTACCTGCAGAAGAAGCACGAGGCGGAGCGCGACCCCGCCAGGCGCTCCACCTGGAACATCATCGCCTGGGCGCTGGGGGAGGCCACTGCGATGTTCGGCGGCGTGCACTACCTGCTGTCGGGCAGCCCCATCCCCTACCTGGTGGGGCTGGCGATGCTGCTCGCCGCGTTCGTGCTGGTGCCGATCCGGGAATGACGCCGAAGGATGTCACGAACCGTTCCGCCGCTCGTTCTGTCTGCACCGGATCTCACGCCCGCCGTCGCCTGCGGCTCCCCTTGAACGGACCGTCCTCCATGCGCGCCTTCAGGAGCATCGCCGCGGCCGCCGCGCTGGTGCTGGTGGGGTCCGGCTGCCCCCTGGCGCCCGGCGAACGGGAGGAGCGGCTGGGCATCATCCAGGTCCTGCCGGGCTTCCCGGCCCAGGTGGGCGTACCCGGTTCGGCGGCCGTGGGCGAGCCGTTCGTGGTGTCGGTGCTCACCCACGCGGGCCGCTGCCTTCGCGCCGGCCCCACGCAGGTCCGCAGGGACGGCATGACGGCCGAGGTGCGGCCCTACGACCTGTACCTGAGCGGGAGCGACTGCACGTCGGACGCCGCGTACCACCAGCACATCGCCACGCTGTGGTTCGACCAGCCCGGCACGGCGACGGTGCACTTTACCGGTGTGGGCAATCCCGGCGGACAGATTCTCACCGTCACCCGCACCGTCACCATCGAATAGGCGATCGATGCCCGGCGCCGACGCCACCACCCGCTTCAGCGACCGCGTGCAGAACTACGTGCGCTACCGCCCCGGCTATCCGCCGGCGGTGCTGGAGGTGCTGCGGGCGGAGACGGGGCTGGCGCCGGGGCACGTCGTCGCGGACGTGGGCTCGGGGACGGGGATCTCGGCGAGGCTCTTCCTGGACGCGGGGCACCCCGTCTTCGCGGTGGAGCCCAACGCGGAGATGCGCGCCGCGGCGGAGGCCATGCTGGGCGGAGACCCGCGCTTTCACAGCGTGGAGGGGAGCGCGGAGGCGACCACGCTGCCGGACGCGAGCGTGGACTACGTGGTGGCCGCGCAGGCCTTTCACTGGTTCGATCCCGCGCGCGTGGCCGCCGAGTGGCGGCGCATCCTGCGCCCCGGCGGGTGGATCGTGCTGCTGTGGAACACGCGGCACACGGACACCACCCCGTTCCTGCGCGCGTACGAGGCGCTGCTGCACGAGCACGGCACCGACTACGCGGCGGTGAACCACGAGAACGTGACGGACGGGTCGCTGCGCACGGCGCTGGGCGAGGGATACGGGGAGCGGACGGTGCCCAGCGAGCAGGTGTTTGACTTCGAAGGATTGCAGGGGCGGCTGCTCTCCTCCTCGTACGCGCCCAACGTGGGCCATCCCGGCCACGAGCCGATGCTGGCGGCGCTGGAGCGCATCTTCCGCGAGCACCAGCAGGAAGGCCGCGTGCGCTTCGAGTACGACACCGAGATCTACTTCGGCCGCGTGGATTGATCTCACCGAAAAACGAATGGCCTCACACGGAGTCAACGGAGTCAACGGAGTCAACGGAGTTCGTTCGTGCCGAGGCCATCCTTCTTGCTCCAAATCCCTTGCAGGACGGGATGGGGAAGGGGGCCGTGTCAGGTGAGAAACAACTCCGCTGACTCCGTTGACTCCGTGTGAGGCGCAATCAGTAAGGCTTTCCCGATGTAAAAACGTGAAGGGCGCGGAGATCGTCGTCTTCGCGCCCTCCGCGTTTCTCTGCGTGAAACAGCCGTTCAGGGATTGCCGGAGAGGATCTGGCCGGCGCGCTCGAACTCGCGCACGGCGGCGCCGATCTGGTCGTCCAGCGCCGCGGAGACGCGGTAGTAGCCGGCGGCGCCCCACCTGGTCCCCGCGATCTCGCGCAGCAGCATGCGCTCGACGGCGCGGTCCGCGTCCGCCCCCTCGGGAAGCGCGTGCCCCTGCTGCCGCGCGAAGGCGCGGAACTCCGCCAGCGCGCCGTCGGGAAGGCGCGGCGCGGCGGCCAGCGCCTCGGCGGTGGTGAAGGCGGCGGCGTGGTCCGTCAGGTATCCGCCGATCCACCGGGTGTGGATGGCGTCCTCCGCCAGCCGCGCCAGCCAGACGGGCGCGGGCTCCGGCTCCGGCAGCATCACGTCCGGGTAGATCCCCCCGCCGCCGTACACCGTGC
>DASTNU010000535.1:0-7812 GCA_035720605.1 Longimicrobium sp.
GAGCGTTACTCCCGCCGCTCCTCGCGCGGATGGCCGTGGCCCTGGTTCTTCGATTCGCCGGAGGTGTCCAGGTCGCGGTCCGTGCCGCGCGTGGCCGCCTCGCGCGCGCCGAACTCCGCGCCCTGGTTCTCCTCGCCTTCCGTGCCCTTCGGCGTGTTGCCGCTGGTGACGCCGCCGGGGTGCTGATGAGTGGTCCCGAGATCAGACATCGATCCTCCTCACACGCTGTGGGAACCGTTCCTGACGCAGTCGGGGCGATGGGCGCAAGATACATTCCCACAACGCGTTATCCGCGGGTGTCGCACCCGGGACGGACGGTTTCCGCCACCACGGAAGGTGCACTCTTCTTGCATGGCGCGCCCGGCGGTGAAGAAAGCGTGACAAGGGTGTTGCGCTCCCCGTTCACCGTGCGTAGCTTCGGAAGTGGAGCCCAGTGAGCCGGCTGCCGAGACACGGCCAGACCCGGTGCAGGCGGACCCAGGAAAGGAGGTGGCCCGTTGATAATCTGCGACCTCGTTCAGGGCCCGCCCGCGACGCTCCGCTTTCGGAACGCCCCTGCAGCCGCCATGCTGCGTGGGCGTTTTTCGTTCCCTTGGGCCCTTAGGAGGCTGACATGCTCGATTCCGGGATGATCAACAAGATCCAGAAGGCGAAGGACTACGCCTCGGAACCCGAGCGCATCCATTTCCAGAAGCTGGAGGTGGAGTTCGACGGTCGGAACGGACATCACAACGTGGGCTTCGACGACGGGCACTGGCACTGCGACTGCGACTACTTCCGCCACCACCACACCTGCAGCCACACGATGGCGATGGAGCGCGTGCTGGGCGTGATGGCCCCCGCGGAAACCGCCATGGAGGTCGCCTGAGGCCGAGGGCCTGACCGGCCCGCCCGCCTTCGACGGAAGGGCGGGCATCCCGACCAACGAGATCGCCGCGGGAGAGCACGCTCTCCGGCGGCGATCGCGCTTTCGGCGGGGTGGGGCTCCCTCCCTGGCAGCGGAAAGGCCGCCCCGGATGGGAGCGGCCTTTCGCGATTTCGATCAGCAGTAGGGGAACCGGGTCTCGCAGTTCTGCGAGCATCCCTCCGAACACCCGCAGGTGCCGTAGCAGGTGTCGTACGGCGTCTGGCACCGCGGCTTGGAGACGCCGCAGTCCGGGTATCCGGTGCACCATTCGGTTTCGATGGTGTCGTGGCCGTGCACCGTCCCGTTGCGGCCCTCGCCGCCGGTGTCGAACGACTCCACGTTCAGGTTTTCCAGCTTGAGCGTCAGCTTGCGCATGGGACCTCCAGGTGAGAACCGGGGATGCCGTGGTGCACCCGCGCCCGCCCGGATCCGGCTGCCGCGCTGCACCCGATCGTATCTTCATTCTCACGAAAGCGGCCGGATCGTGCAACCCGGCCTCCGGCGAACGAAATGCGGAGGATCCCCATCGTAGCCGGATCCGGCAAAACAGCGTCGTTCTTGTGTGTTGCTAAACCTCGCGCCGCGATTGTCTTCCTGAGGGAGGCGCCGCGTGTAACTTCAGCACGCACGGTACCCTGGCGCCGACCGAAGGATCTTGCCGGCAGAATCGTGGGGGCTGAGTCTCTGCCGTCGAGCCTGCCCCTCGCTGGCGGAGAGAAGATCCTTCGGTCGCGCGCAAGCGGTTGCATTATTTCAGGTTACTCGTGTGCGCTCCCTCAGGAAGACAACGCTGCGCTGCGCAGTCTCTGGGTTAAAGCAACACCCTCTGGGGGAAGCCTTACCCGCGGCGGCGGGGCCGCGGCGGCTCGCACGCCCGTCCGTCGCGGTCGCGGTCCAGGCCGTGCGGGTCCGGTCTCGCCACGTCGTGCCGCACGCGGAACGGCTTGCGGCCCGTGATGTCCGGGCAGTCGAGGTCCGGAGGCGGAGGTGGGATGCAGAAGTCCGGATACGATGCATGGCAACGCTGCGCGGCCGACACCGGAGTGTGCGCGGACGTGGCGGCAGCCGTGAGTCCCAGGATGGCGAGGGCGGGGAGGAGGATGCGCATGGATCGCCGGGGCGCGCGGGGGGGAGAACCTGCGTGATACCGTCCAGCGGAAGCGAAGCGCAGATTGCGCCACTTCAGTATCATAGTGGTCAGCACATCGCTCCACAATGATCCACGACGCCAGGAAAACAGCCGCGCCCCGCCCGAAGAGCTCGGGCGGGGCGCCATTCGTTCGTGGCCGCAGAGACCGATCAGCAGTAGGGTGCCTGAGTCTCGCACTGCTGCGAGCAGCCCTCCGAACACCCGCAGGTGCCGTAGCAGGTGTAGTTCGGCGTCTGGCAGCCGCGCTTGGAGACGTTGCATCCCGGATGCCCGTACCCCGTACACCATTCCGTCTCGATGGTATCGTGGCCTTGCACGGTTCCGTTGCGCCCCTCTCCGCCGGTGTCGAACGACTCCACGTCCAGGTTTTCCAGCTTGAGCGTCAGCTTGCGCATGGGACCCTCCAGTGAAAGGAGGTGACAGGATGCCGCCGGCGCCGGGCTGCCCCCTCTCGCGAGGAATCCGGGCGCCACACGGAGCGAGCCTCCACGATCGCGAAAGCTGGCGGATAAAGCAACCCAACATCTGGCGCAGCACCGTGACCGGGATGCGCGTCTCCTGCGATCGACGGCACAAGGCCCCGCGACGGAAACCGTTGTGGGGCCTTGCGCTTTAATGAGCATACGGAATCCGGAAAAACAACAACGGGAGGTACAGAGGAAACAGAGTGATATTAGACAGAGGAAACCTGGACGCACCCGCCTCGCCGTTCCTCTGTTTGACTCTGTTTCTCTGTATCCCAATTCTGTTTCAGCATCACGCATTCTCCCTCATCCGCGCGACCTCATCGTCCGCCTCGGAGAGCGCCCTGGCGATCGCTTCACAGTGCACCGGCTCCAGCCGCGGGTTGGTCTGCACCAGCGCGATGCGCCTGAGCAGCGCGAGGCTCTCGTCCATGAAGCCCGGGCGGTAATCGCGCCCGGGCGAGTGCGACCAGGGGTTGCTGCGCCCGTCGATGCCGACGCGGCCGACCATCGCGCGGAACTCGGTCGCCCAGTGCGCGCCCGTCGTCGGCAGATAGCGGTCCGCGCTCATCGCCGCGTAGCAGTGTTCGATCTCTCCTCCGGCAAACAGCTCGCGCGACGTCGTGATGTGCCGGATCCCGCGAGCCCGGACGGCCGCGACGAAAGCACGGCAGGCGTCTTCGTCCGGGAAGATGAGCGGGGTCATCCACCCCGCGTCACCCGACGGATCGTTCCCCGGGACCCGGCGATACGTGCGCCCCGGTCCGGCCAGTGCGAAGATCTGGTCCCGCGCCGCGCGGAGGCGGCCGAGAAGGTGGTCCAGGCGCTCGATCTGCGCCAGCGCCACGGCCCCCGTGAGCTCGTTCATGCGCAGCCCGGTGGCAGGCATGACCCGGTCGTCCACGGCGATCGCCCTCTTCCGGGCCGGGAAGGTCCTGCCCCCCGTATAGACGACCGCGAAGTGGTAGAGCGCGTCGGAGTTCGTCGCCAGGAAGCCGCCATCCCCGGCGGCGATGAACTTCATGAACTTGGTGCTGAAGGCGGCCACGTCGCCGATGCCGCCCAGGCGGCGGCCGCGGTAGCTCACGCCGGCCGCCTGGGCATTGTCCTCGAGGAGCGCGATGCCGTGCCTGTCCGCGACCGCGCGCAGGGGCCCCAGGTCGCACGGGGCTCCGAAGAGGCTGACCGCCATCACGGCCCGGGTCCGCTCCGTGATGTTCCTTTCCACGTCGGCGGCGGAGATGCCGAGCGTCTCGTCCACCTGGGCGATGACGGGGACCGCGCCGCACAGGATCACCGCATCGGCGCAGCCCACCCAGGTCACGGCGGGAACGATGACCTCGTCCCCGGGACCCACCCCGACGGCGAGGAGCGCCGCGGTGAGCGCCGCCGAGCCGGAAACCGTCGCGTGCACGTGCTCTACGCCCAGCAGCGACTCCGTCGCCTGCTCGAAGCGTCCGACGAACGACCTGGACGCAGGGAGCTCGTATCTCCAGAGCTTCTTGCTCCGGAGAACCTCGAGCACGTAGCGCTCCTCCGCCTCCCCCATCAGCTCCGCGCCCGTCCCGGTATAGGGGACGTCCAGGTAGTTGGCGAGACCCGCGGACCTCAGCGCGCGCGCGTAGCGGTCCTGTCCCACCGCGTCCCGGACGATGGACAGGACGACGGCCACCACGGGCGGAGGTGCCGTACGGGTGAGATACCGAACCACCTCGGCGACCTCGTCGTCGTCCTTGGTGACGAACGCCCTGCAGAACTCGTCCCGGGCCCCGTCGTCGGCGATCGCCGCGAGGGCGGCTGCCCGCAGGTCCTTGAACGCCCGCCGGAACTCGTCGTCGGTCCTGCCGTCGGCCTTGCCGTTGACCCTGCCGTCGGCGATGGCCGCGAGGGCGGGCCGCAGCTCTTTCAGGTCCATGGTGTGCCGTGCCTCCGGTGTGGCGGGACGCGCCGCGAGCGTGCGCCGCGCGGACGCTAGCTCCCGGCGGCCCGGGTGGCGAACGCACCGGCGCGGACGCTCCGCGCGCCCCGAGGTGCCGGCTCCCGCAGCAGCAGGACGTGTCCCGCGGGATCCGTGAACCGCGCGAGGCGTCCGACGGGACTCCCGGACGGCCCGCCGGAGAACGCGATCCCGCGGCGCGACAGGGCGTCTACCGCCGTCGCGAGATGCGCGACCCGGAACGCCATGGCAACGCCGTCCGTCCCGGCCGTCGCGACCCGGAAGCGCCTGTCGTCGCTCGCGACGTGGTGCGTCGTCAGCATCGTCGTGCCGACGTCGTACTTGACGACCCCGCTTTCCACGCCGCCCGGGACGCGCCGGCACGGCCCGCCTTCGACCACGTCGAACCCGAGGACGTCGCCATAGAAGCTCGCCGGGGCCTCCGGATCGCTGAAGAACAGGAAGACGTAGGCGATGAAGGCGTCGGCGAGGTCGTCCCCCGCGGCGCCTGCGCGCGGGACCCCTCCGGGATCCCGCGTCGGCAAGCCGGACGCGAGCGCCTGCAGCTTGGGGCCGCTGGGCCACCCCAGGGCGGCCTCGGACGGCTGGTAGAGCGAGAACCAGTGGCCGTCGGGGTCGAAGAAGTCCGCCGTCATCCCGATGGAATATTCGAGGGTCCTGGAGAACCGGACGCCTCGCGCCGCGAGCGCGTCCCGGCAGCGCGGAAAGTCGCCCACCATGAAGGTGATGTCGGCCGACCGGTCCAGGCCCTCCTGGAGCGCCACGCCGTGCTCGGCCGCCGGCAGCAGGCAGAGCTGGACGTGCCCCGCCGAGTACGTCGCGGCGTGCGGGCCCGCGGCGAGGGGCCTGAGCCCCAGCGCGTGCCCGTAGAAGGCGCGGGACGCCGCCAGGTCGGAGACGAACAGCACGATGGTCTCGAGGCCGAGGTCCGTCCGCGTCACTCGCGACTCCGATGGCATGGCCGTGGCTCCCTGCGCCGAGGTGGCTTGCGGGCAGAATAGCCGGCGCACCGCGATCCGGGCTTCTTCCTCCTTGCTCAGTTCGATCGGCCTGCTTCCTGGAGTCCGCCACGCACGGGATGAGGCCGCGCGGCCGCGGCGCGCGGGCGGCGTGCGCAGGAGCAGCCGGCCCTGGCGGCTTCGGCGGGCGACGGGAAGAGATGGTACGCCATCCCGATCACCATGGGGACGAAGACCACGGCGTTGTAGAACAGGTGGAGCTCCACCCGCGGCACCAGGAGCTGGAGGATGCTGCTCGGCTGCGGGCCGGGGCCCAGCCGCCACCCGGTGAGCGCCTGGCCCAGCAGCAGCGCGTGCTCGGCGTGGTGCCAGAACTGGATCGCCAGCGCCACGCTCCACCAGGTGCGCGCCCGGCCCGCCATCCCCGGCCAGAGCAGGAGGAGCCCCGCCAGCATGACCACCGCGTAGCCGTAGTGCAGCCATTCGGAGTGCACCAGCCACGGCCACGCCACCCCCAGGACGCCCAGGGCGCGGTGGCGCGGCATCCCCATGCCCCAGATCTGCCAGGCCTGCGCCAGGTGCTCGGCCCAGTGCGCCAGCACGATCGCCGCGAAGGTCCACAGCGCGGGGCGGTGCCAGGGCCCGTTCAGCCGGCCCAGCACCGGGCCGGCGCGCCGCACGGGGAGCGGAGAAGCGAGCGTCGTGGACATGGCCGGATGCGGGTTGGGGGTGGTCGATGGAGGCCGCGCGGTCCTCCCCGGCGGCAGGGCGGATGGCATCGGGTGCGGCCCCTGCGCGCCGGCGGCGCCGGCGGGCGACAGGGAGCGCCGCACCGCGGATCCCGGAGCCGGCCGCGCGCGCGGAGTTCGCCGTGCGCACGGAGGCGTCGGACGACGCGCCCGGCCCGCGGAGCCCTACCCGGCGTACGCGGCCCCTATCGTCGGCCGGACCGCGGCGTGGAGGACGTAGGGAAGGGCCTCCGCCTGGAAGTCGAAGCCGGGATCCACCTCGTTCACGATCCCCTCCAGCACCAGCAGCGCGAGGATCGGCATGACGAACGCGTCCGTTCCGCGCAGGCCGTGGCGGCGCTGCACCTCGAACAGCCGCCCGACGAAGCCGGCCACGCGGAACTCGCCGGCGGGCGTCCGCGCCACGCCGTCCACCAGCTCCACCACCTCCGCCCTGAAGGCGGCGTAGTCCAGGTCCGGCGGAACCAGGAGCGCCGTGTTGCGGGTGATCCGCGCGCAGGTGGCGCCGTCGTTGGTGGCCATGGCGTAGAAGAACCGCGCGAAGTTCTTGCGCGCCTGGCCGTCGATCTCGGCCACGAAGCCGAAGTCCACGATGGCCGCCCGCCCGCCGGGGAGAAAGCCCAGGTTTCCGTGGTGGAGGTCGCAGTGGATGCACCCCTCCACGAAGATCATCCGGTACAGCGCCCGCACCGCCGCCGCCAGCGCGGCGCGGGCGTCTTCGCCCGACGCCCCGCGGTGCGGGCCGAACCCCTCCACCCGCTCCATGGTCAGCAGGGAGGGCCCGCACAGCTCGTCCACCAGCCCGGGAACCACCACCCCCGGCTCGCAGGCCAGCGCGGCGCGCAGGCGCCGGCTGGCGGCGGCCTCGCGCCCGAAGTCCAGCTGCCGCTCCAGCACCGCGCACACCTCCTCCATGGCGGCCACGACCGGCACCGCCCGCAGCGCGGGAAGCCGCCCCAGCCGGCGGGCGGCCCAGCGCAGCAGCCCCAGGTCCGTGCCGATCCGCCGGGCCACGTCGGGGCGGCGCACCTTCACGGCCACCGCCCTCCCGTCGCGCAGGCGGCCGCGGTACACGGTGGCGACGCTGGCGCTGGCGAGCGGCTCCGGGTCCAGCTCCGCGAACGCCTCGCCCACCTCCACGCCCAGCTCGCGGCGGAAGAGCTCCGCCACCACCCCGAACGGGCCCGGCGGCAGCCGGTCCTGCAGCACGGACAGCTGGCGGATCGCCTCGGGGGCGAGCAGGTCCGGGCGGGTGCCCAGGAGCTGCCCCAGCTTCACGTACGCCGGGCCGAGCGCGGCGAACAGCTCCGCCAGCGTCCGGCCGGACAGCTCGTCCCGCGTCTTTCGCCGCGCGCCCACCCCCGCCAGCGCCAGGCGAGCGCAGAGCCGCACGCCCGCGGCGGCCACGTGCCAGCCCACGACGGCGGCGCGCCCGGCGTGCGCCCATCCTCCCATACGCGTCCTCCCCCGGCCCGCGGGCTAGCGCCCGGCGGGCGCGGAGGCGCCCTCGGCGGCCAGGGCGGAGAGCCGCTCGGTCAGGAGCACGGGGAGCGAGACCAGGATCGGGGGATCGACGGGGTCGCGGGGGCGGAGGACGACCTCGACGGCCCCCTCCACCCGGCCGCC
>DASTNU010000536.1:0-27701 GCA_035720605.1 Longimicrobium sp.
CTGCCGGGAAGCGCCTGGGCGCGGGCTCGGATCCGGTTCGGCATCGCTGAGGGTCGGCGGGAGCGCTCGGCTGCGCGGGCGAACGTGGACGCACTGCAAATTGTCCGCCCGGGCCGCCCTGGAGGCGGCTCCGGCGGCGGATGTGGATGGCCCCTGCGCCCCGGCGGCGCACGGGCCGAACGATTCCTGGAGCAGCGATGATCCGGCTGGGCGTAACCGGAACGGACACCGGCGTCGGCAAGACGTACGTCTCCAGCGTGCTGCTGGCGCTGTTGCGGCGCAAGGGGCTGCGCGTGGCGGCCATGAAGCCGGTGGAAGCCGGCGTGACCGCCGACGACCCGTCGAGCGACGCCATGCGGCTGCGCGAAGCCGCGGGCGAGCACGACCCGCTGGAGCGGGTGCGGCCCATCCTGATCGCGGAGCCCCTGGCGCCGTGGGTGGCGCTCCTGCGGGCGGGCGGCACCGTGAACCTGCACGCGCTCGACGCCGCTTTCCATGCGCTGTCGGAGGGGCGCGACGCCATCGTGGTGGAGGGCGCCGGCGGCCTGCTGGTGCCGCTGACGCGCGACCTGGCGTTCGACGGGCTGTTCGTGGGGTGGGGGCTGGACCTGGTGGTGGTGGCGGGGAACCGGCGCGGCACGCTGAACCACACCATGCTCACCGTCCGTGCCGCGCACGACGCCGGCCTGCGGGTGCGCGGGGTGGTGCTGAACGCGCTGGGTCCGGAGTCGAAGGGGATCGCCGAGCGTACCAACCTGGAGGCGCTGCTGGAGCTGCTGGAGCCCATCCCCGTCGTCCCCTTTCCGTGGATCCGCAAGGACCGTCCGCTGGACTACGCCCTGGAGATCGCCGAGGAGAACGGCTTCGACCGCCTGATCGCCCCCCGCGTCCCGCCCAACCTCGATCCCCAGCCGGCGAGCCCGTGATGCGGGCAAACCCTACGCTCTTGACAGGGCTGCCGCTGCGGTTGCAGGTTTAGGCCGGAAGGGAACCATCCAATGAGCGCTGACCGGGAAAACGGAATGTCCGCACGGTCCGAAGGCAACGCTGGCATTGAGCTGGTAGAACGGCTGCGTGCCGCCGGCTACGAAGTCACGCCTGCAACTCGCGGCACCCTGCCCGACCCGGAGCATACGCTTCCGCCCAGGCGGCATGGCGTGACGCGGCGGTTGAGGCACGCGCTTCGCCGCCTGTGGCCCGGCACGTCCAGCCACGGCAGGGTCAAGCATGCCCCTGTTCCTTGATGCGTGTGCCCTCGCCAAGAGATACCTGCACGAGGGCAAGAGCAGTACGACGATGAAAGCAGTCACGGGCCGTCCTAAGCGCTGGGGCGGCCTCTTCGTTTCGAGCTTCGTCGAGATCGAGGTGGTTTCCTCGATCGCGAAGGCTGCACGCGACTACGGGAATCCCTACGGCCGGGCGGATGCTCTCAAGGCGGTTTCCAGGACGGTGAGCGGCTTCCTGGATGAGTACCGTGGCAGCGCGTTCAACATCGTGGAACTGAACCCCCGGCTGATGGAGTCTTCCATCAACCAGCTGCGCGAACATCCCGAGATGAGCATCGGGGCTGGAGACGCCATCCACCTGGCTACAGCGCTGAACATCGTGCGGGACACGGGCGCGGACCTGGTTTTCGCGACCGCCGATCAGGGACTGTACGAAGCAGCGCGGAAGCGAGGGCTGAAGGTTTTCAATCCGAACTTCGAGGACGAGCACCGGCTGTCGCGCATTGTGCACACCTGAAGGACAGACGCGAACGCAAAGATGAGGACGCGGAGGACGATTCGACCATTGTCCGCGTCCCTCCGCGTGATGCCTTGCTTCCAGTGGGACGTGGGAGATCAGGCGATCGATGTTAGAACTCGCCCACCATGCCGATCTCCGTCTTCAGCTCGTAGCCCAGCTCACGCTGCACCGTGGTCTGCGCCAGGTCGATCAGGGCGCGCACGTCCGCGGAGGTGGCGCCGCCCAGGTTGACGATGATGTTGGCGTGCTTGTGAAAGATCTGCGCGCTCCCCAGCACGTGCCCCTTGAGCCCGCACTGGTCGATCAGCCGCCCCGCGCCCACCCCTTCGATCTTCTGGAAGATGGAGCCGGCGCTGGGGTACAGCCACAGGTCCGGGTGGCGCTCGTCGCGCCACATCAGGTTCTCGCGGATGGTGTCGCGCATCACCTCGCGCGGCGTGGGCTCCAGGCGAAAGGTGACGTCCAGGACCACGTCCTTCGTATCGTGCAGCGTGCTGTAGTCGTAGCCGAAGTCGAACCAGGCGTTGTCCACCTCGCGCACCTCGCCCGCCGCGTCCAGGATGGTGGCGCTCTCCACCACCTCCTCGATGAACATCGTGCGCTCGCGCTCCGGCGGCGGCGACAGGAAGTGCAGGTTCTGCCAGACGGCCCCGCCCACGGTGCTGGGAATGCCCACGTAGTGCTGCAGCCCGCCCAGCCCCCGCGCCACCGTCATCTGGATGAGGTCGTGGTAGATCTTCATCCCCGAGCCGGCGCGGACGCGGGTGTCGTCCAGCCAGTCCACCGTGTCGACGTCGTTCTTGATCACCAGCCCGCGAAAGCCGCCGTCGCCCACCAGGATGTTGGCGCCCAGGCCCAGGAGGAAGAAGGGGATCTCCAGCGCGCGCGCGGCCCGCACCGCCTCTGCCAGCTCGTCGCGGGTGAGGGCGCGGTACAGCAGGTCCGCCGGCCCGCCGATCTTGAAGGTGGTGTGCGGCGCCAGCGGGGCGTCCCGCTCCAGGCGCTCCGCGCCCAGCCGCGCGGCCAGCGCGTCCACGGGCAGGTCCAGGGCTTTCGTTCCGGGCATCCGATCGCGAGGTTGTGGGGAGCGCGGCATGATACGCGCGGCGGCGCGGTTCGCAAGGCGGGTGCCCGGCAGCGAACCCGCAAGCGCGGTCGCGGTATCATCCGCAGCCTCCATCGTACGCGCGCGTGTGACGCGCGGCGCGCTCGGTCGTCAGAGTGCTGCACCGCATCCGCGGAGCAGTTTTGCGCAGGGACGGATCCTCCATGGAAGACCGCATCCACCAGCACCTGGACGGCGACCCCGCCGCCGCGCTCTCGCCCGTCGAGCGCGCGCGCGCCGAGGCGCTGCGCCGCACGCTCGACGCCGCCGCGGCGCACCTGCGCGCCGTTCCCGCGCCGGACCTGTCCGCGCGCGTGATGGCCGCGCTGCCGCCGCGTGCCCCCGCGCGCGTTCCCGCGTGGCGCGCGGCGCTGGGATGGCTGTGGAACCCGCGGCCGGTGCGCCTGACCTTCCGCCCCGCGTACGGCTTTGCCGGGGCGGCGTTCGCGGCGGTGGCGGCGCTGGCCGTCGTTCCCGCGATCGGCCGGGAGGCGGCCGCGCCGGTGGCGGTGACCGCGCCGGCGGCCGGGGCGGCGCCGGTGGTGTACGTGCAGTTCCGCCTGGAGGCGCCGCGGGCCCGGCAGGTGGCGCTGGCGGGGACCTTTACCGGGTGGCAGCCCTCGCTCACGCTGGACGAGACGGAGCCGGGGGTGTGGACGGCGCTGGTGCCGCTGCAGCCCGGCGTGCACGACTACGTCTTCGTGGTGGACGGCAGCCGCTGGATGCCGGACCCCCACGCGCCGCAGCAGGTGGACGACAGCTTCGGCGGCACCAACAGCCGGATCTCCCTGCCTCCGCCGGGCGCCTCCGCGTGAGGGCCGGCGGGATCCTTCTGCGCGCCTGGGCGGCCCTGCTGCTGGCCCCGGGCGCGGCGCCGGCGCAGTGGACCGTGGAGGCCGCCGCGGGGCGCGCCACCCACGACCCCGTCTCCGCGCGCGTCAGCACCACCTCCGCCTCGCTGGGCGTGGCCTGGGAGGGCGGGGAGGTGGGATGGGGATACGTCTCGGGCGGCGCGCCCATCCAGGGCGACGGGCCCGGGTGGGGCGCGGGCGGGGCGGGCGCGTGGCTGGGGGTACGGCGCGGCCTGCTGCAGCTGGGCGTTTCCGCCGCGGGGCACGGCTACGCGTACGGATCGTCCGGCCCCAACCCCGCCGGCTCCGGCGGCACGCTGGAGCTCCTTCCCACCCTCGCCTGGCGCCGCGGGCCCCTTTCCGCAGAGATCAGCTCCGGCTTCTCCGGCGCGGTGGACGCCATCGGCGACTCCACCGACACCCGCGGCTTTCACGACTCCGCCGCGCGCCTGTCGCTGCTGGTCGCGGAGGGGGTTACGGTGGGCGGGGACGCGCGCCTGCTGCGCGGCGAGGGCGGCGACTGGCCGTACGCCGGCGGCAGCGCGGAGCTGAGCCGGCCGTGGGGCGGGGCGTGGGCGTACGCCGGCGCGTGGCTGTCCGAGGACCAGCCGGAGCCCGCGGCGGCGTACGGGCTGGGCGTGCGGGTGCGGGTGCTGGACCGCACGGAGGTGCAGGCCGGCCTGCGCCAGGAGCCGTTCGATCCCCTGTACTGGAGCACGCCGCGGCGCACCTGGAGCCTGTCGCTCAGCCGCTCGCTGGGGCGCAGGCCGGCGGAGGCGGCATCCCCGCGGCTGCTGCCGCAGCTCTCCGGCGGGTGGGCCGTCTTTCGCCTGCCGCTGGACGCTTCCGCGGCGCCGCCGATGGTGATGGGCGACTTCAGCGGCTGGCAGCCGGTGGCGATGTCGCCGGAGGGGGGCGAATGGGTGGCGCGGGTGCAGGTGCCCCCGGGCGCGCACCACTACGCCTACCGCTTGGCGGACGGCACGGTGCTGGTGCCGCAGGGGGTGCCGAGCGTGGACGATGGATTCGGCGGGCGTTCGGCGGTGCTGGTGGTGCCGTGAGTGACGCGGGCGGGGCGCGCCTCGTCAGAGGCGCGGCAGGCATGACGACCCAACGGGATGGATCGACGATGTTCCGAGTTTTCGTGGTCCTGTGGCTGGCGCTGGCGGCGTTTCCCGCCGCGGCGCACGCGCAGGATCCGCAGCAGCGAATCGACGCGGCGCGCCGGCGGGCGGAATCCGCCGGCATTCCGGTCGCGCTGCTGGACAGCAAGGTGGCCGAGGGCCGCGCCAAGGGCGTGCCGATGGACCGCATCGCCATGGCGGTGGACCGGCGGCTGGCCGCGCTTTCCCGCGCCCGCGAGGCGATGGCGGCGGCGCCCCGCGCCGCGCCGGTGACGCAGGCGGACCTTTCCGTGGGCGCCGACGCCATCGAGGCCGGCGTCTCGCCGGAGGTGCTGGGCCGGCTGACGGTGGCGGCGCCCGGTGCGCAGCGCGCCGTGGCCATCGCGGTGCTGACGGAGCTGGTGAGCCAGGGGCTGAGCTCGGAGCGGGCGCTGGAGCGGGTCACGGCGGCGCTGCAGCGGGGTCCGGAGGCGCTGCGCCGGCTTCCCGGGGAGGCGGCGGCGGACCGGGGGCGGGGCAACGGCCCGCCGCCCGGCCGCGGCAACGGCCAGCAGAACGGCGTGCGTGGGCGGGGACGTGGACAGGGCGGCCCGCCCGCTGCCGTTCCCGGCCCTACCGAGCGCCCCGGCAAGGGGAAGGGCCGGGAGAACAACCCGAACAATCCGGCGTGACCCGGGGAGAGGGCTCACGCGGAGGGCGCGGAGGAAGAAAAGAAAGGACGCGGAGCAGCCATTGGGCCTCCGCGTCCTCTCTTTTGTCTTCCGCGTGATGCCTTTCCGGGGGATCTACCGCACGTCGTCGCGGCGGCGGATGTCGTGCAGCAGGATGTCGAGCACCAGCACGAAGCCCAGCAGCGCGGCGGCCAGAAAGAACAGCATCGCGAGACCCGGATAGCCGAGGAGGGTGAAGCGCGTCTGCACGCGCATCATCATCGCCGACGCCACGATGAGCGCGGCGACCACGATCCCCATGGAGATGCGGTTGGACATCTTCTGCATCCCTTCCAGCAGCCACGCGTCCTCCACCACCCGCACCTTCACCTCCACCCCCTCTTCCGCCACCGTCTCCAGCACGCGGTTGATGCGCCCGGGAAGCTTCTGCACCAGCTCGTTCATCTCCAGCAGGTCGGTGAGCATGCGGCTGGGCGACAGGCTCTTCACCATGCGCCGGCGCATGAGGTCCGACGCGTTGCTGCGGATGGCGGCGTTGGGATCGAACTCCGGGTCCAGGGTGCGGCCCACCTGGTCCAGCGCCAGCAGCGCCCGCCCCAGCATGGTCATCTCCACCGGCAGACGGATGCCGTTCTCCGCGGCGCTGCGGGTCACCTCCAGCATCACCCGACCCACCTGGATGTCCTGCGCGTCGGCGGCGCTGGTGAAGTCGGCGACCAGCGTCTTCACGCTCCCGGTGAAGGCGGCCTCGTCGAAGTGGCCGCGCGTCTCGCCCACCTGGATGGTGACCTCCGCCGCCTCGTCGCCGCGGCCGTCGCTGATGGCCAGCACCAGCCGCAGCAGCTGCTGCTGCAGGTCGGGGCTCAGGGTGCCCACCATCCCCACGTCCAGCAGCGCCAGGCGGCCGTCCTCGGTCAGGAAGACGTTTCCGGGGTGCGGGTCGGCGTGGAAGAACCCGTCCACCAGGATCTGCTTCAGGTAGGCGCGGAACAGCTCCTCGCTGAGGGCGCGGCCGTCCGCCTCCATCCGCGCCAGCGGGCTGAGCCTGGTGATCTTGCGGCCGCGGACGTACTCCATCGTCAGCACGCGGCCGGTGCTGTAGTCTTCTACCGGGTGCGGGACGACGAGGCGCGGGAACTCCGCCAGGTTGGCGTCGAGCGTGGACATGTTGCGCGCCTCGCGCGTGTAGTCCAGCTCGGAAAGCAGGGTGCGGCGAAACTCCTCCAGCACGCGGGCGGGCTCGTACTGGCGCCCCGCCTTCGTGTGCCGGTCCATGAAGTCCACCACCTCGCCCAGCGCGTCCAGGTCCTGCACGATCTGCTCGCGGATGCCGGGGCGCTGTACCTTTACGGCGACGGTGCGCCCGTCGCGCAGCACGGCGCGGTGCACCTGCCCCAGCGACGCCGCGGCGATGGGCGTGCGCTCGAATTCCTGGAACGCCTTGGACGTGCGCACCCCCAGCTCCTGGGAGACGATGCGCTCCGCCTCCTCGCCGTCGAAGGGCTCCACCCGGTCCTGCAGGCGGCTGAGCGCGTCGGCGTAGGCGCGGGGGATGAGGTCCGGGCGGGTGGAGAGGAGCTGGCCCAGCTTGATGAAGGTGGGCCCCATCTTCTCCAGGTCCGCGGTGAGCTGCTCCGCCTCGGCGGGCTGGTGCGCGGTGTCGGGGTCGGCGCCCTCTTCCAGCGCGCCTTCCAGCCCCGCGGAGCGCACCAGGTCGCTGCGCCCGTACCGCATCAGCAGGCGCGCCAGGTCGCGGTAGCGCTTCAGGTGCTCGGGGCGCAGCGAGATGCCCATGCGCAGCCGTCCGTTCCAGTGCCGGATCAAGGTGGATGTCCGTATTCCCGCGGCCCGAACGGCAGGAAGCGTGCGCGCCAGCCGGGGACGGCGGCGGGGGTCGCCGCGCCGCGATCCCGATTCAGTTTCTTTCGCCGCCGCGGCGATTAGAATTCACCTGGCCGGTCCGGGGGCGGACGTCTCGATTTCGAGGCCGCATCCCGCGACTGGCACGGCGCGAATCTTGTTCTCCGCCGCCCCGGGACCGACTCCGACCCATTTTCGTTCGTTCCAGATGACGCCGACGCCCGGTTCGCCCGTTGACGAGCACCGCGCCGCCCGCCCCGGGGCGGCGCTTCCGCTCGCGTCGGTGGAATGGGACGCGGAGGGGCACGTGGCGCGCTGGAGCCCGGAGGCCGAGGCGCTCTTCGGCTGGCGGGCGGAGGAGGTGAAGGGAAAGCGCGTCGCCGACTGGCCCTTCGTGCACCCGGAGGACCGCGCGCAGGTGCGGCGCGTGGCGTCGGACCTGGCGGAAGGCCGCGCGCTGCAGAACTTCTCCGCCAACCGCAACTTTACCCGCGACGGCCGGCTGCTGTACTGCGAGTGGTACAACACCGCCGTCACCGACTCGCAGGGCCGCCGCCTGGGCGAGCTGTCGCTGGTGCTGGACGTCACCGAGCGGGTGCTGGCCGAGCAGCGGGCCGAGCGCGCCGCCGCCCGCACCCGCCGGCTGCAGGCCGTGACCGAGGCGCTCTCCGAGGCGCTGACCCCCGCGCAGGTGGTGACGGCGGTGATGGAGCAGGGGATCGGCGCGGTGGACGCCGCCGCCGGCCTGGTGGTGCTGGTGAGCCCCGACGGCGAGTGGCTGGAGCTGGTGGAGCAGCGCGGCTACCCGCCGGAGATGGTCGCCGGGTGGGAGCGCTTTCCGCTCGCCCTCCCCGTCCCCATCGCCGACGCCGTGCGCAGCGGCGAGATCGTCATCGTCTCGTCGCCGGAGGAGCGCAGCCGCTACCCGGCGCTCAGCGGGCGGCCGATGGCGTATCCCGTATCCCTCTCCGTTCCCCTGGTGGTCGAGGGCGAGCGGCTGGGCGCCATGGGGCTGGGCTTCCAGGCGCCGCGCGAGTTCTCCGACGACGACCGCGCGCTGCTGCTGGCGCTGGCGCGGCAGTGCGCACAGGCCATCCGCCGCGGCCGGCTGTACGAGGCGGAGCGCAGCGCCCGCGCCGCCGCCGAGCAGGCGCGCCGGGCCGCGGAAGAGAGCGAGCGGCAGTTCCGCACCATGGCGGAATCCATCCCCCAGCTGGCGTGGATGGCGGACGAGACCGGTGCCCTGTTCTGGTACAACCAGCGCTGGTACGAGTACACCGGCACCACCCTCGCTCAGATGCAGGGGTCGGGATGGCAGGAGGTGCACCACCCCGACCACGTGGACAGGGTGACGGAGCGGTACCGGCGGGCGGTGCAGGCGGGCGTGCCGTGGGAAGACACCTTTCCCCTGCGCGGCCGCGACGGCGAGTACCGCCGCTTCCTTTCCCGCGCCCTTCCCGTGCGCGACGCCGAGGGGCGGGTGGTGCGCTGGTTCGGCACCAACACCGACGTGGAGGAGCAGCTGCGCGCGGAGGAGGCGCGCGCCCGCGCGCTGGACGACGCCGAGGCCGCGCGCGCCGCGGCGGAGGAGGCGAACCGCGCCAAGTCGGTGTTCCTGGCCACCATGAGCCACGAGATCCGCACCCCCATCAACGCCGTGGTGGGCTACGCGGACCTGCTGGACATGGGGCTGCAGGGGGAGCTCACCGAGGGGCAGCGCGGCTTCCTGGCCCGCATCCGCGCCAGCAGCCAGCACCTGCTGGGGCTGGTGAACGACGTGCTGGACTTCGCCAAGATCGAGGCGGGGGAGATGGGGTTCGCTCCCCAGCGGGTGGAGCTGCGCGAGAGCTCGACCGAGGCGGTGGAGATGGTGCTGCCGCAGGCCACCACGCGCGGCATCGCGGTGTTGGAGGAGCCGTGCCCGCCCGGCGCCGCGTACCTGGCGGACCCCGACCGGGTGCGGCAGATCCTGCTGAACCTGCTCTCCAATTCCATCAAGTTCACCCGGCGCGGGGGGCGGATCACCGTGCGCTGCTCGCCCCGCGCGGAGCTGCCGGCGGAGGCGCGCGCGGCGGGGCCCGGCCCGTGGTCGTGCATCCAGGTGCGCGACACGGGGATCGGCATCGCGCCGGAGGAGCTGGCCCGCATCTTCGAGCCCTTTACGCAGGTGGACGACACGCACACGCGCGAGGCGGGGGGCACGGGGCTGGGGCTGGCCATCAGCCGCCGCTTCGCGCGGATCATGGGGGGCGACCTGACGGCGCGCAGCCAGCCCGGCGAGGGCTCGGCGTTCACCCTGTGGCTTCCCGCGGCGCTGGCGGAGACGGAGGGGGAGGTGCCCGCCGCCGTGGAGGCGGAGGCGCACTGGCCGGGCGCCGCGGGCGAGATCCCCGGGCTGGGCCAGGCGGGCAAGCTGCTGGAGGAGCAGGCGGAGCTGGTGGTGGACGCGTGGGTGCAGCGGGTGCAGCGCGATCCGGCGATGCCGCACGCCCACGCGCTGGACCGGGCGCGGCTGGAGGACCACACCACCACCACGGTGGTGGAGATCGGCCGCGCGCTCGTCTTCCTGGACGCCACCGGCGGCGAGCCGGCGATCATGCGCGACGTCGAGAGCATCCAGCGCACCCTCGCGGGGCTGCACGGGCTGCAGCGCGCGCGGCTGGGCTTCGGCGCGGACGAGGTGCGCCGCGAGTACGCGGCCCTGCGCGAGGAGGTGGAGCGGGTGCTGCGCGACGCGCTCTCCCCCCGCGGGGTGGACCCGGAGCCCGTGCTGGCCGTCGTCCGCCGCCTGATGGACCGCATGACCCGGATCGCCCTGGACAGCTACGCCTCGCTGCCGGGTGGGTGAAGGGGTGAGGGGGTGAAAGGGTGACAGGGTGACAGGGTGACAGGGTGAAAGAGTGAAGCAGGCACCGCGCCTGAGCGGCTGAAGCCGCCGCAACAACAGCGGAAAGCCCCGCAAACTGCGCGGGGCTTCAACTGCATGAACCACAACGGTTTGTCATCCTGAGGGAGGCGCCGCGCGGCCCCTGCGGCTACCGCGATCCACGGGCGCCGGCCGAAGGATCTACTTGCCGGGTGGCCGGGTTCGCCCCCGCGAGCTCGCGGTCATGCTCCATCAAGGCTGAACCTCGAGAATCTTCGCGGGATCGAAGCCCTCCACGGCGTCGTCGGGGTATCCGCGCTGGTTGCTGACGACGCGGGTGCCGCCGATCTCGTAATCCACGCACAGGTGCGTGTGGCCGTGAACCCACAGCGCGGCGCGGCCGTCCAGCAGCCACTCCAGGTCGGTGGCGTAGGCGGGGGTCGCGGGATGGTCGCGGTAGAGGGGATGCACGGAGCGCAGGCTGGGGGCGTGGTGGGTCACGACCACCGTCGCGCCGTCGAACGGCTCGTCCAGCCGCTCCATCAGCCAGTGCAGGCTCTGGTGATGGATCAGGCGCGCGTCGGCGGGGCGGAACCGCCGGTACTCCGGGTCCACCCGGATCAGCCGGAAGTCGTTCATCGCCGCCTGGGCCGCCGCCATCGAGTGGTGCCGCTCGCCGAAGAGCTCGAAGTCCGTCCACAGCGTGCAGCCCAGGAACCGCACGCCGCCGATCACCAGCGCGCGGTTTTCCATGAAGTACACTCCCGCCGCCGCAGCCGCCGCGCGGAGCTTGTGGTTCAGGCGCGGGATGGACTCGCCGTAGTACTCGTGGTTCCCCGCCACGTACAGCACCGGCGCGTCGGGGAACCATCCCCTGGCGAGCGCGATCCCCCTGGTCCCGGTGGAGGTGTCGCCCGCCAGGACGACGACGTTCGCGTCCGTCCGTGGAGGATCGAACGGCGCGAACTCCGCGTGCAGGTCGCTCAGCAGGTGGATCTTCATTCGCTTCCCCGAAGCACGGTCCGCTCGCCAGTCCGGCGGCCGGCGCCGGGGGCGGGAAATCTAGCCGCGCAGCCGCGGATTCGCTCGACCGCATCGACAGGAACTGCATCGACAGGAACGTTTGCAGATACCGGCGGGCGGCGACATCTTTCCATTCCCGCTCCGCAATCGTCCCCGCGAGACTCCGTTGATCCTCCAGACCGAGCGCCTGATCCTGCGCGAGTTCACCGCCCACGACTGGCAGGCGGTGTTCGCTTACCAGAACGACCCGCTCTACCTGCGCTACTACGAGCACGACGGCGTGACGGAGCAGCAGGCGCAGGCGTTCGTCTACCGGTTCATCACCTGGCAGGGCGAGCAGCCGCGCACCCGCTTTCAGCTCGCCATCACGCTGGAGGAGACGGGAGAGCTGATCGGCAACGTGGGCGTGCGGCGCGAGGCCCCGGGCGAGCCGCTGGCGGACATGGGCTTCGAGCTTTCTCCCGCGCACTGGGGCCGCGGCTACGCCACCGAGGCGGCGCGGGCGATGGTGGAGCTGGCGTTCGGCGACTGGGGGCTGGACCGCGTCCACGCCCACTGCATCGCGGAGAACATCGGCTCCGCGCGGGTGCTGGAGCACTGCGGCCTGCGGCAGGAAGCCCGCCTGCGCGACCACCAGTACTTCAAGGGCCGCTACTGGGACGTGCTCATCTACGGCATGCTGCGCGGCGAGTGGGAGGCGGGGCACGGCCTCCCCGGCGTGGCCCGATGAGCGAATCCGCATACGCGCGCGGCGCCGGGTTCTACGACCTCATCTACGGCGGAAAGCAGTACGAGGCGGAGGCGGAGCAGGTGCATGGCAAGATCCAGCGGCACCTGCGCTCCGGCGGCAACGCGCTGCTGGACGTGGCGTGCGGGACCGGCGCGCACCTGGCGCACCTGCGCCGCCACTACCGCTGCGAGGGGCTGGACCTGGATGCCGGGCTGCTGGCCTCGGCACGCGAGCGCAACCCCGGCGCGCGCTTTCACCAGGGCGACATGGCGGACTTCGACCTGGGACGGCGCTACGACGCGGTGACCTGCCTGTTCAGCGCCATCGGCTACGTGCGCACGGCGGAGCGGCTGGGGCAGACGATGCGCGCCTTCGCGCGGCACCTGGAGCCGGGCGGGGTGGCGGTCGTGGAGCCCTGGCTCACGCCGCAGGTCTACAAACCGGGAACGGTGCGCGTGGACACGGGCGACCTGCCCGACGGGAAGCTCGTGCGGATGGTGCACAGCGGCATGCGCGACGGCCTGTGCATCCTCACCTTCTCGTACCTGATCGGCCGGGAGCAGGGGATCGAGCACTTCGAGGAAGACCACGTGCTGGGCCTGTTCACGCACGAGCAGATGATGGACGCCTTCCACGGCGCCGGCCTGGAGGTGGTGGAGCACGATCCCCACGGCCTCACCGGCCGAGGCCTGTACGTCGCCCGCCGCCCGGCGTGATCCCCGCATCCCCTCGAAACAGCACACCGAGCCGGCGTCAACCGGCCATCCCGATCGTGAATCCGTCAAAAGAGTGAGACTCACGCAGAGTCAGCGGAGCCAACAGAGTTTTCTCCAACCGTTTCCGTTGCTTCCACGGCCGCAGGCCTGATTCACGGCGGTCGACTGCATGGCGTGCCCGCCGGCGAGTCACGAACCGGCGTGGTCTGTCGGGAACGGGAGAGGAATAGAAGCGCGGCAGGGGGCCATCGAAATTTTTTCGGAAGTATGTACCTTATGCCAAACCGGGGGAAACTGGACAGGGGCCAAACCGATCCCGGCGCGGCCCCTGTCTGATACCCGATTCCGTTCTGATCCCCGGTCACAACCTTTCCAACCACTCCGGCGGGTCCATCCCGGACAGCCTGAATTCATTGGCCATCGTTTCCGCAAAGCGCCGCCTGAACCGCTCCCGGTCCGCTTCGGGGAAGTACCCCGCCAGCACGGCCAACGCGGCATCCGCCGCACTCTCGTTCCGCTCGTCTGCCCCGCTACCCATGTAGCCGCGCCGCATCGTCCGTCAGTGCTCCGTATCGCGTGTGGCGACCTTGTACCCTTCGTAAACATACACAACGTAAACGCCCCCGAAAAGACGCTAGCTAGGGCGGCTTTTCACAGCATCCGATAGCAGTCCCAGCCAACGGGGCCGGGGGGCGTTGTGCCTATCATAGAGGGCGCACAGTCCGGCAATCGCTTCCGCTTCTGCTTGCTCCCGTTCGCCCTCCGGCAGCTCGGCCAGCAGGACGGCGAGTCCCGCGCTGTAGGGGCGGACGATGTCGGCGTCCGGCACTTCCGCGTGCTTCCTCAGATACCAGAGCCCTAGCAGGCGGAGCACGCGCGGGTGCGGCTTGCCCTGCCCGGTGATGAAGTAGGCGAGCGTCGTGCGGCCGATCCCCGCCTCAACTGCCGCCGCACGCGTGGAAGTCATTTCGCACCGTGTAATGGCGAAGTCGCGCAGGACTTCCAGAGGGATCTTGCGATGGTCTTCCATCATCTTCGCGCAGGGGTTCGAAGGTGAATGACACCGATAGTGTGTAGACGAGCCCGCGTCGGGGGCGTAGCCATACGCGCATGGCCTCTTCATCCGATCCCGACGTGGGCGCCATCCTGCGCGCCTTCCGGGTTGAGCGCGGGCTGACGCAGGAGCAGCTAGCCGCTAGAGCCCGGATGCACCGCAACTACGTCGGCGGGGTGGAACGCGGCGAGAAGTCACCCACATTGAAGAGCGTGGGGCGCATGCTCGCCGTGTTGGGGGTGACGTGGACCGAATTCGGCGCGGCGCTAGATCGCGGGCGCCCGTAGCCGCGTCCCCCAGGTGCTACAACAAGAAACCCGCGCCACTGGAGTTATCCGGTGGCGCGGGTTCTTGTGGTGTGGGCAAGGGCGGCAACCGTCCCCGGTGTGTCCAAACTGGCGTACCTGATCGGCCGGATCGCTCCGGCTGTCATAGGAGAGCCAACGGCAACGGCGCCGCCGCTGCCGATAGTATGCACACTATCGGTGTGATTGTCAACACCGATAGTGTGCAGGCGCCTACGATTCCCCGTCCAGCGCCTTCCCCAGCTCCGTCCACGTCACGCCAAGCGCCGCGAGGATGCGCGAGACGCTGTTGATTGTGGGGCTCTTCTCGCCCCGTTCAATCCCGCCGATGTAGTTGCGATGCATTCCCGCCTTGGCGGCCAAGTCCTCTTGCGAGAGGCCGCGCTGCTGGCGAAGTGAGCGAAGGACGGGGCCGATGGCCGGGGGAGAGGTGTGCGGCATGCGTGACAGGTACGCACGCGCGTGCACTCCGTCTACACACTATCGGTGGCAGGTGGCAGGTCGTGGGACAGAGCCGACCAAGGCGTTGAAGTGAGAGGTTAGCGGAAGTCCTGACCTTTTTGCAAATTGCAAAAAGGTCACAGCCCGCCCACGGCAGTCTTGTTATTTTGACTGTACCCGTATACCGTCTGTGCTCAACGCGCTTTGGTATAGGCGTTCTAACGCGTTAAGCGAGTAGGAAGAAATCTCGTGGACGATCCCGGCTTCGTAGACTCGATTGGGCGGCTGATCCAGATTCTCTTTGATAACCTGGGTCCAGACCGCACTATAGGTCTGGTCATACTTTTGCTGGTCGCGTTCGGCCTCCGGCGGTGGTATCTTGATTACAGGGCAGGACAGGCCGTCAATCAAGCGCTCGAAGAAAAGGAGCGGTCGATACAACGACTAAACGGCCAAGAGCGAGAATGGCGGCTGTACTTCCTGATTCAGTCAGGGATGTCACAAGAGGATGCAGAAAGGATCGTGCTTAGGAATGACTTCTCTACACCGGCACAAGCCAGACGTGCACTGGAAGAACCCCGCTCCGGATCGGCTCCGCCGTCCTGATGAATAACACGCAGGCGCCCCCAGGTGGCTATGTTCCACTGCTAACGCGAGGATGCGGCTTATGGACGCCCTGATGGCACTAACCGCAACGGGACTCGCAATCACTCTGTATCTGGTCATCACTACAGTCCCGGTATCACGCCGACTACGATATTTGAAACGGGAGATCCACAAGGATCGCGTGCGGAACAGTTGGGCCTCCGCGAGAGTCATGACTTACCAACTGGCGCGCGAGGGAAAGCTAGCGGTGGATTCGGCAACCTTTACGCAGTTTGTAGCGCTACAAACCTTTATCCTTCGCCGCCCGGATGAATACGGCCCAATCGCCGAGCTTCTTCTGAACGCGCTAGCCAGACGTGACGGCGACGAATCTGCGATAGCGTGGAAGCACGAAATAGCGACGTGGCCTCATGAGATGCGTTACGTCCTGCAACACATGTCGGAGGGCACCTATGCCCTACTCGGGAGCCGCCGTCGTGGAAGACTCGTGCTATTCCTATCGCGCCACCGGGTTCACAGCAGGATCAGTGCTTCTTTAGCTTTTCTCAGCAAGCGTTTGGGCCGCATGGCCGCGCTCTCATCTGACCAACGGTTGGTCACTGTGGCGCGCGGTTTGGAGCGAATCCACGTCGGTTAAGCACTTCTCCCGGCAAAGGCAAAGCGGGGGGGGGGCGGCAAGTAGAGCCGCCCCCCCCCGCTCGTTTCGGTTTCACCCTTCGGCGGTTTGGATGCGAGGGATGACCGCCGCCCGGCGGGTGAGCCGCTTGCCGTCCATGTTGCGGATCAACTCCGCTGAACGGTAGCCAGCGATTAGCTAAGGGGGACGGCTTACTTGCCGTCCCCCTCTCGCTTTGGCTTCGGCTTGGCCTGCTCCCACCCGCCGGGAGGCTTCGGCTTCCGAAGCATCCGCCGCGCCGCCTCTGCCAGCGCATCCGGATCAACGGGCGGAACCGGCGTACCTTCGCCGTCCGATTCCCCTGTATCTACCTGCGGTTTCTTCCGCTGCATGCGAAGCCAGTTGTGATTTATCTTGAAAACACGGCTCACACCCGCTAGATTCATCACCTAGCGGGTGGAGCACCTATCGTGCGCGGGACGGGAGTCGAACCCGCATGGCCTCTCAGCCGGCAGAGTGCAAATCTGCTGTGTCTACCGTTCCACCACCCGCGCCGCCCGTTGGGCAGGGATTGGCCTGCACCAACGGGGTCGGAGCCTGCCGCCTGGGGAGAGGGGTGCAAAGCCTCTCCCGGTTCACCCGGCCGAACGACGGCTGATCGGTCCGGGCTGCTGGCTAATGTCATGGTAACCCTTCCTTTCTTCCCGGTTAGGGGGGTTCCATCCGAGCGGTCGGGGGTTGTCAGCCCCCGGCCGCTTCCTTTTCGTCCTCGCCCGGCAAGAGCGACACGTAGTCGTTGGCGCTCTTCACGCCCGGCAGGTACAGCCGCTCCCCTTCCTGCCGAAGCTTCTTTGCCCTCACCATGCGGCGGATCGTCTCGCGCACTGAGTCCTTGCTGGTGCCCACCTGCGCAGCCACGCGCTGCATCACGTCCAACTTCTCCACTCCCGGCTCCGCCTGCACCAACCGGAAAACGGGGATCTGAACGCGGCTAACGGGGCTTCCTGCGGATGCAGGCATCTTAATCTGCACCGGGGTCGGCGCCTGCTCCTTCTCCTGCGCAGGGTCGCTTGCGGGCTGGGTGGAAGTGGCGTGCTGCTGGACAGGCTGCTGGGGCTCAGCCTGCTGTGTGGCGGCAGTGGCGAGAGGCTTCGGAATATCCACCAATGCTCGCGACATATTCTCCAAGAACCGCAACTCCGCGTTGATCATGCGAATGCGGCGCTTGTGATCTGAACGCTGCGCCTCCAGCTCGTGCCAGCGTTCCAGTAGAGCTTCTTCGGTGATTACTCGCATCTGCGGACCACCACAGGTAGTGGAGTAAGCGCGCGGCCTAGTTGGCTATCTAGAAGTATGTAGCCGCCCCACGGTTCGCGCAAGGGTCATCCCACGCTTCCCAACCTGCTACGCTGCGCACGTGCGCTCCGTAGCATGTGCGCCCCATTGCACGTGCTCCGGAGCGGGTGTTCCGATCCGTGCGCCAACCGTGTGAAAGTGTTGACAGGAAGCGCGGGTGTGAATAAATTCATTCACAGAGAGTCTTGCTCACCTGCACTCGGTTGCGGACGATGCCCAAGGTTGGCGCGCGGAAGAACAAGGAGATTGAGCTTGCTCAGCAGGCCATGTACGACGAGGATGCCGCCGTCGCCTTTTGGGAGCGGCACCGCTGGGGCGACTGCCCCGCGTGCGTCCGCTGCGGGAGCATAGACGTGTACAAGATCAACAACGACGCGCGGCGCCGCTGGCGTTGCCGTTCGTGCTCGCGCATGTACACCGTGAAAGTCGGGACGGTGATGCAGGACTCCAACATCCCGCTCCGCTTCTGGACGATGGCGCTCCACCTTATGACGTGCTCAAAAAAGGGCTTCGCGGCCAAGCAACTTCAACGGATGAGCGGACTTAGCTACAAGTCCAGCCTGTTCCTCGCGAACCGCATCCGCTTCGCAATGGCGGATGAGCCGCACGAAATGCTCTTGGGGACGGTGGAGGTCGATGAGGCGTACATCGGCGGCAAGCCGCGTCCCGCATCCAAGCAGGCGCGGGAGCGGGCGGCGGCGGAAGGCAAGGAACTGCCCAAGTCCAAGCGCGGGCGCGGCACCACCAAGACCCCCGTTGTTGCGATCGTGCAGCGCGGCGGGAAGGCGTATGCGTCCCCTGTCGCCACCGTGAACGCGCAGACGTTGAAGCTGGCAGTTGAGACGTACGCGCACCGGACCGTGCGCGTGGTGACGGACTCCCTGAACCTGTACAACGGCATTGGAGAGGGATTCCGGGGCGGGCACTACTCCGTCAACCACACCGTCAAGGAGTATGCGCGAGTGGAGCCGGACGGCTTTGTGGCGCACACCAACACGGTGGAGGGGTTCTTTTCCCTTCTTCAGCGCGGGATCATCGGCATCTATCACAGCGTGTCGCCGCTGCACCTGCACCGCTACGTCTCGGAAGCGGCCTTCCGCTACACGCACCGGTTCGTTGATGACGGACAGCGCATGATCGTGCTGGTAAAGCGGATTGAAGGCAAGAAGCTACCTAACCGCCACTCCGCTGCCCTCTGACGACACATGACCTTCAAAGAGGCCACAGACCGCGCGCAGGCGTTGGGGCTCACTGCGGACGCCATTGCCGCGCACCTGGGGGTCAAGGCGCAGACGTACCGCGTGATGCGGCTTACAGGGGAGCACGGCAGGCGCCCCCCGGCGGACTGGCAGGCGCGGCTGGCGCGGGCCATAGAGGCGCGCAGGGAAGAACTGGCGCGGCTTCGCGCGGACGTGGAAAGGGAAGGGTGAACGAGAACAGCGGGGCGGGCTCTGGTGAGCCCACCCCGCCTCGTTTGGTGCCTGCCGTGCCCCGCCATACCCCGCGATGCCCAGCCTACACCATGCCTCGCCTCGCCTGCCTCGCCGTGCCATACCGCGACACGCCGAACCATGCCGTGCCTGCCGCGCCTCGCCTCGTTCGCCTTCGGAGTGCGGCGGCTGTAAGATAGTGTGTGCACCCGCCCCCGTCCAGTTTCAGGGGATTTGGCACAAGGTACATACTTCCGAATTTTTTTGGGGATGCGGTTCGCCGGATCATCTCCGGAGCGCACCGAAACCAGCCGCCCGCACCCCCTGATGCGCGATCAGGCGAGCCATCCATCCTGAACGGCGTGGCGGCCGACGCCATCGTCCCTGCTAAGCTGCCGCGCTGACTGCCCGCAATCCCGTACGGGAGCGGAGAAAATCGCCCATCCTGACCATCCACTGATCACGGGCCGCGCTTCCACACCCCGCCTTCGCGGCGCCCGCCTCCCACTACCAGCGAGGAACCATGTTCGGGCTCGAGATCCTGGACGTCGTGATCGGGCTGATGTTCGTCTACCTGCTGCTAGCCCTGCTCGCGACGGCGCTCAACGAGTACGTCTCCGCCGTGCTCAACCTGCGCGGCAAGGAGCTGGCGCGCGGCCTGAGCCGCCTGCTGGAGGACGTGGATGAGCAGGATGCGGCAAAGCGGGCGCTGAACGGGCTCAGGAAGCAGGCGGCCGCCGCCGTGGGCTCGCTGACCGAGCAGTTCTACAGCCACCCGCTGATCCGTCCGCTCGCCACCCATGGCCTGTTCAGCAACAAGCCGCGGCTGCCGTCGTACATCCCGGCCCGCACGTTCGCCATGGCGCTGCTGGACACGCTGGGCGCGCAGAGCCAGGATGCCGCGCTCCCCGCCGCGGACGCCGCCGCCGGCACGGCCGGTCCGGCTGCGGGGAGGCCGGATGCCCGGGCACAGCTGGTGAAGGTGCTGGAGATCCTGAAGCGCGAGTCGCCCCAGGACGTGATCGAGCGGCTCGGCGACCTGAGCACGCTGCTGGGGAAGGCCGAGTTGCCGGACGAGGTCAAGGCGCGGCTGGTGAACGCCGTCACCGGCACGCAGACGCAGCTACAGAAGCTGCACGACAGCGTGGAGGTGTGGTTCAACAACGCCATGGACCGCGTCTCCGGCGCGTACAAGCGAAACGTCCAGGCCATCCTGCTCCTGCTGGGCGCGCTGATCGCCACCGCGATGAACGCCGACACCATCCAGATGTGGCGTCAGCTCGCCGAGAACGACGAGCTGCGGACGGCCATGGTGCAGCACGCCACCGCCACTCTTCCCACCGTCGACTCCATCATCAACTCGCCGCCGGAGAATCCCCTCACGGTGGAGGAGGCCCGCGCGCGCTACGATACCGCCCGCGCGCTGGTGGAGGGGATGGACCTCCAATTGGGCTGGTCCAGCACGGGGCCGATGAGCTGGCCCGAGGGGTTCGGGCCAGGCGTGCTGAAGATCCTCGGCCTGCTGTTCACCGCGCTGGCCATCTCCCTGGGCGCGCCGTTCTGGTTCGACATGCTGAACCGGGTGATCAGCATCCGCGCCACCGGCCGCGCCCCGGACGAGAAGCCCAAGTCTCCCCAGGGCCCGCCCAAGCGCGCCGCGGAGGACACGCCGAAGTAGCCCGCATCCCCGGGGATGAAAACGAGAACGGCTGCGCACGCGCGCAGCCGTTCTCGTTGCCGTTGCAGTCCCTGTCCGCGAAGGCGGACAGCGTGAAGTCGTAGCCGCGACTTCAGTTGCCCCCGCCAGGCCCGAGGTCAGCCCATCCGCGTCACAGCGCCCGGTCGTACACGCGGTAGCGCTTGTCCTGGGTGGCGCCCAGCTTGTCCATGGCGGTGCACATCTCGTGGTTGTCTTCCAGGATCCACGAGGCCTCGCCGGCGTGGAAGCCGTTCTTCGCGGCCATCTCCAGCCCGCGCATGTAGATGGCGGTGCCCAGCCCGCTGGCCTGCAGCCCGGGCTTCAGCCCCAGCGTCATGATGCGCAGCGTCCGGACCCTGCGCTGGTGCCAGAGGAGCTTGAAGACGCCGAAGGGAAAGAGCCGCCCGTCGCGCAGGTGCTTCAGGGCGACGTTCAGGTCCGGCAGCGCCAGCAGAAAGCCGACCGGCTCCCCCTCCGGCGTTTCCGCCAGCAGGCAGAGCTCCGGGTTCACCACCGGCTTCAGCTCCTTGGCCAGGTGGCGGAACTCCGCCTCCGTCATGGGCACGAAGCCCCAGTTGCGCGACCAGGCGGCGTTGTACACCTCCTGCACCCGCGCCACCTCCGCCTCCAGGTCCTTGATCCGCAGCGAGCGGATCGCCGCGCCAGCCCGCCGCGCCAGCCGCTCCACCCCGCTGGCCACCCGCTCGGGAATCCCGGAGCTGGGGATCCAGTACGCCACCAGGTCCTTGCTCTTCTCCATCCCCGCCGCGTCCATCAGCCGGCCGTAATACGGCGGGTTGTGCGACATCAGCACCGTGGGCGGGCGGTGGAACCCCTCGATCAGCACCCCCGGCGAGCTGAACTCGTCGTTGGTGGAAAAGTTCATGGGCCCGCGCATCACGTCGCACTCACGCGCGCGCAGCCACTCCGCCGCGGCGTCCAGCAGCGCGCGGGCCACGGCCTCGTCGTCCACGCACTCGAAGAAGCCGAAGAAGCCGGTGCGGTCCTGGTGGAACTGGTTGTACTGGTGGTTCACG
This sequence comes from Longimicrobium sp., assembly GCA_035720605.1. Lineage (GTDB taxonomy): Bacteria > Gemmatimonadota > Gemmatimonadetes > Longimicrobiales > Longimicrobiaceae > Longimicrobium. Next base: position 21,237 of record DASTNU010000536.1, read on the forward strand.
CAGGCGGCGATGCGCCCGGCGATCCGTCCCTCGCGCCAGGCGAGGAAGTAGGCGACGTCGGCGTGCTGGTGGAAGGGGTGCTTCGAGCGGTCCAGGACGGGCTCCAGCGCCATCCGCAGGTGCGGCACCCAGTGGGGATCTCCCGCGTTGACCGTCCAGGCGAAGTCGATGAAGGGCTTCATCGAGGCGCCCCGGGGGATCTCCGCCACCGTCACGCCGTGCGCGGTGGACGGCCCCGCGGCGGGCGCCGTCGTGCTCACGCGGGCACCGTCCCCAGCTGGCGGCCCACCCGCTGAAAGGCGTCCAGCACCCGGTCCAGCTGCTCCCGCGTGTGCGTGGCCATCACCGAGGTGCGCAGGCGGCACGAGTTCTCGGGAACGGCGGGGGGCAGCACCGGGTTGGTGAATACGCCGGCGTCGAAGAGCGCGCGCCAGAAGATGAAGGTGCGCTCCATGTCGCCCGAGGAGACGGGGATGATGGGCGTCTCCGAGCCCACGGTGTCGAAGCCCAGGGCGTTGAGCCCGCCGCGCAGGTAGTCGGCGTTCTCCCACAGCTGGCGGCGGCGCTCCGGCTCCCGCTCCATCACGTCCAGGCAGGCCAGCACGGTGGCCACCGCGCTGGCGGGCATGGAGGCGCTGAAGATGAGCGGCCGCGAGTGGTGCTTCAGGTAGTGGATCACGTCTTCCGGCCCCGCCACCGCCCCGCCGATGGAGGCGAACGACTTGGAGAAGGTGATCATGGTCAGGTCGACGCGGTCCTGCAGCCCGAAGTGCTCCGCCGTGCCGCCGCCGTTGCATCCCAGCACCCCCACCGAGTGCGCGTCGTCCACCAGGAGGCGGGCGCCGTACTCCTCCTTGATCTCCACCAGGGTGGGCAGGTCCACGATGTTGCCTTCCATCGAGAACACGCCGTCGGTGGCGATCAGGATGCCGTTGGCGTCGCGGTGGCGCTCCAGCACGCGGCGCAGCGCGGGCATGTCGGCGTGGGCGTAGCGGGCCAGGTCGCCGGCGGCCAGCTGCGCGCCGTCCAGCAGGCAGGCGTGGTTCAGCCGGTCCTGGACGACGACCGCGCCCCGCGTCACCAGCCCGCCGATGATCCCCAGGTTGGTCTGGTAGCCGGTGCTGAAGACCAGGGCGCTCTCGGCCCCCATCAGCACGGCCAGGCGCTGCTCCAGCACCTCGTGCAGGTCCAGGGTGCCGTTCAGGAAGCGGCTGCCGGTGTTGCCGGTGCCGTAGCGGGCCAGGGCGTTGCGGGCCTGCTCCAGCACGTACGGGTGATGGGTGAGCCCCAGGTAGTTGTTGGAGCCCACCATCACCTTCGTCTCGCCCCGGATCACCACCTCGGTGTCGTGGCTCGCCTCGATGGGCTGAAAGTACGGGTACAGGCCGCGGTCCATCATCTCCCGCGCCGCCGTGAACCGGCGGCACTTGTCGAAGAGGTCCACGGTCTTCCGTACCGTCTGCTCGATCGTCGCCATCAAACCCATCCGTTTTCCTGGTACCAGCGGGCGGTGCGGGCAATGCCCTCCGCCAGCGGGGTGGCCGTGCCCGGCGGCAGCAGCGACTCCAGTCCCTGCAGGTCGCACAGCCAGGCGGGGGCCAGCATCTCCTCGGCCTTCTCGCGGTCGAACACCCCGATCCCCCCGAACCACCCGGCCACCATGCCCGCGCCCCGCACCAGCGCCGGCGGCAGCGGCACGCGCAGGGGCCGCGTGCCGAACGACTTGGCGATCTCGCCCACCACGGTGCCCCAGCGGTGCTCCACCGGCTCCGCCACGGCGTAGGTGCCGGGGGGCGCGTCGGCGGCGCGCTGCAGGGCGGCGGCCAGGTCCTCCACGAACACCATGTGCGTGCGCAGCTCCGCCCCCGCGGGGGCCGGGGCGAGCCGTCGCTTCACCAGGCGAAAGTAGGGGAGGAGGGCTTTGTCGCCGGGGCCGTAGACGGGGGGCGCGCGCAGGATGGCGGTCTGCACCCCCGCCTGCTCCGCCTCGCGCACCTCGGCCTCGCCCTGCAGCTTGGTGCGGCCGTACGCCGTGAGCGGCTCCGGGGTTTCCGCGGCGGTGCGGGGGCGGCCGTTGCGCGCCGGCCCGCAGGCGGCGTAGGAGCTCAGGTACACCAGGCGGCGCGGCCGCCGCGAGGCGGACAGTACCCCCTGCACGACGTTGCGGGTTCCCTGCGCGTTGGCCCGGCGGAACGGCTCTTCGCCGCGCGCGATGGTCAGGGCGGCCAGGTGGAACACCGTGTCTGCCCCGTCGGCGCCCTCGCGCAGCGCATCCACGGCATCCAGGTCGCCCACGACCCGCTCGGCACCGGCCTCGTCCAGCAGGCGGGTGTCGCTCGTGGCGCGCACCAGGGCGCGTACCTTCCACCCCGCCGCGGCCAGCCGCCGGACCAGATGCCCACCGACGAAGCCGGTGGCCCCGGTGATCAGTGCGGTTCGGCTCATGGACGGGAAGCAAGATGCACGGCGGTGGACGAAAGCGCAACGCTTCGCCGCCCCCCGCCGTCCTTCGCGGCAACGAAAAAGAGGACCGGGCGAGGCGCCTGGTCCTCCCTGCGCTCCGATCCTTCGCGGCGGGGCCTCCGCGGGCCCGTTCGACTGGCCGCAAACCTAGCCCCGAAGCGGGGTTGTGTCAACTGCGGAGGGAACAGGGAACCGGGAATGGGGAATCGCCCGCGGTGCTTCGGCAGGATCTCGCTGCGCCCGGGGCGGACCCCTTCTCCCGCGCGTTCCCCGCGGAGAAGGGGAGGACGGGCGGCAGGATGCCGGTCCGCCGGAGGACCCCCCGTCCCATCCCGCCCCTTCGCGACGTTCTTCTTTGCCGGGCGGCCGCCGCGCACCTTCCCCGGCCCCTCCGGACGCCCCGATCCGCTTTCACACGGAGAATCGCGATGGACAGGAGCCGCCTGGAACCGCTCGCGTCGCCGGTGCTGCTGGGGGCGGTGGCCGTGCTGGTGGTGAACGACTGGGTGCTCAAGCCGGCGTTCCACAACGCGCTCACGGGCAAGCTGTCCGACGTGGCGGGGGTGGCGGCGTTCGCGCTCTTCTGGGCGGCGCTCTTTCCGCGGCGCCGCCCGCTGGCGTTCTGGATGACGGCCGTCGCGTTCGCGGCGTGGAAGTCGCCGCTCTCGCAGCCGCTGATCGACGGATGGAACGCGCTGGGGGTGTGGAGGGCGGGACGGGTGGTGGACTGGACGGACCTGCTCGCCCTCGCGGTGCTGCCCCTCGTCTACCGGTACGATCCGCGGCCCGTCGCGCTCCCCCGGCTGCGGCGGGCGATGGGGCCGGCGGTGGCGGCCGCGTGCGTGCTGGCGTTCGCCGCCACCTCGAAGAGGGTCGTCACCACCTTCCCCATGGAGGCGAGGTACGCGTTCGACCTGTCGCCGGACTCGCTGCTGCAGCGGATGTACGACCTGCGCACCGGCTACGTCCCCTGGTCGCGCCCTCCCGGCTTTACCTCGGGCGACGGGCTGGAGACGCTGATGCTCACCGTGGGCGTGCCCCGGGACGACGGGGGGATCGTGTGGGTGACGGTCACCACGGAGCTGGCGCGGGCGGAGGGCGGGGGCAGCGTGCTGCGGCCCCGGGAGGCGGAGGCCATCAACTTCCACTTCGACCCGGAAGAGGCGCTGAACAGCCTGGAGCGGCAGGTCATCGAGCCGCTGCGCCGCAACCGTCCCAACGAGGTGCACCAGGAGATGGCGCCGATCGGCACCCGGCCGGTGCTCGGGCTGCGCATCCTGGGCCCGGGCGAGCTCTTCTCCTCCCGCGCCCAGGTCCACGTCTTCGTCGCCGAGCAGGCGTACCTGGCGCTGGTGGAGGTCACGCCGCGGCTGGACTGGCACGTGATCTACCCCGTGGAGCCGGCCGACGAGCGGCTGCACCAGCCCGGCGAGCAGGTGCTCACCACCCTCTGCGCCCGCGCCGAGCCGGGCGAGCCGGTGCCGCCGGGCGACGACGTGCCCGCCTGCGCCCTCGCCCGGCGCATGACGCTGGACGACGCGCGGCGCCTGTTTCGAAAGACGGTTCCGTATCCCTGCCCCAGCGGGTACGAGTACCCTGTGGACCGGGCGGGGGCCGGCAGCCTGCTGCTGATCGCCGCGCACACGCCGTTGCGGCGGACCGCGCTGGAGGCGACGCTGGGCACCTGGTGCCAGGCCAATCCCACCGTGGACGACCTGGCGATCGGCAAGGTCATGGAGCGCCTCGGCGTCTACCGCTGGGCCGCGATCGAGCACGACCTGCGGCGGTGAGACACGTCTCGCGCCCGTCTGCTACCTGAAAAAGTAGGCCTCACGCAGAGTCAGCGGAGTCGAGATTCACGGCTCTGCTGACTCTGTATTCGGCATCCTGCCGGATCATTCGAATCAGGGTGAAAAAGGTCGGTTTCGGAAGTGGGGAAGCGAGGTGCCAGCACGTGTGCACGATCCATCTTTCTTCATTTTATTATGGATCGTGCGGATGAAGTTCTCGACGACGGCCTCCATGAATCGGATACAGCCGCTGGACATTCGGCAATTGCGATGGCATCTTGTGTGCGGAACGCTAGTTCCGCTCCGTCGCAGAACGCGCCGGAGACCACCGTTTTCGCGAGGAGGGTGTCATGAGCCGTGCAGCGAAGATCTTCCGGATGGGGATGTTGCCGGGGATGATGGCGGTTGCGCTCGCCTTCGGCACGTCGCAGGCGCTGGCGGCGCCGCAGGACGGGCCCGCGTCGCGCGCCTGCGTGGACGAAAGCTGTGACGGCGCGTGTATCGCGCGCGGGTACAGCGGCGGCGTCTGCAACCCCGGCTGCACCTGCTTCGGCTGAACCAGCCCGGTCCCGCCGGCACGACGGCCCCGTCCCCGCCCAGCGGCAGGGACGGGGCCGATTGCCTTCCCTGCGGCGGGATCGGCACCCGAGCGCCGGCTCCGCCCCCCGCGGTCACCCGTCCGGATCCGCCCATCTCTCACACCTGCATCACCATCCCCGAACAACAACTGTTTTCATAACGTTCAGTATTGACTGAACGAACCGAACGTATTATCCTACCCGTCCCCGGTTAACGGCCGGGGTTCGCACCTCCGGTTCCAGGGACCCGCGGACAGAGATCATGGAAGACTCGGTACAGCAGTTCGTAGAGCGGATGGCGCTGATCTGCGAGAAGGAGGGAATGCCGCGGATCGCCGGCCGCATCTTCGGCTACCTGCTGGCCACGGACCAGACCTTCTCGCTGGAAGACCTCGCCGACCGGCTGCAGGCCAGCAAGGCGTCGGTGAGCACCAACGCGCGGATGCTGGAGCAGTTCGGGATGATCCGCCGGGTGAGCGTGCTGGGCGACCGGCGCGACTTCTACCGCGTGGAGGACGACCCGTGGGAGAAGATGCTGCGCGTGGCGCAGGGCCGCTGGCGCGAGATGGTGAACGTGTTCACCGAGGCGGCGCAGCGGCTGCCGGAGCCGGCCGGGCGCGCCCGGATGGACGAGGCGGCGCGCTTCCATCGCCTGCTGATCCAGGAGTGCGACGCGCTGTTCGAGAGCTGGCACGAGATGCTGCGCCGCGAGCAGGAACCCGACGCCTTTGCCCCGCGGCTGGCGGCGGGGGCGTGAGGGGCGATAGGCAGGACCCGCGGTACCCTTTTAGAGCAGTCCGACCGACCACGTTTCCCTGATGGGGACCACGACCGATATGTCCACCACCTCCTGGCCCGGCCGCCTGGCGCGCGGCGCCGCCCTCGCGGCGGCGCTGGCGCTCGCGGCGCCCGCGGCAGCGCAGCCCGGCTTCGCCGCCTCCGCGCGCCCCCTGACCCTGGAAGAAGCGCTGCGGCTGGCCGAGGACGCCAGCGAGCCCGTGCAGATTGCCCGCGCGGGGCTCACCCGCAGCCGCGGCGAGGTGCTGCAGGCCCGCAGCGAGCGGCTGCCGCAGATCTACGGCTCGCTTTCCTACAGCCGCGCCCTGGCCTCGGAGTTCGAGGGGATCAGCGGCGGGGAGGTCGACAGCACCGCGCCGCCGCCTCCAACGAACTGCGGGCGCTTCACCCCCAACCCCGCGCTTCCGCTGGCCGAGCGGCTGGATTCGCTGGAGCACGCGGTGGACTGCGCGGTGAACTCCAACCCGTTCGCGGCCTTCGGCGACCTGCCCTTCGGGCGCGAGAACACCTGGCGCTTCGGGTTCACCCTGTCGCACCCGCTGTTCACCGGCGGCCGGGTGCAGGCGCAGAACCGCATCGCCCAGGCGGGGCGAACCCGCGCGGAGATCGAGCTGGCCAGCCAGCGCGCCCAGCTGGCGATGGACGTTACACAGGCCTATTACGATGCCGCGCTGGCGGACCGGCTGGTGACCATCGCCGAGGCGACCTTCGCGCAGGCCGACACCACGCTGGCGCAGACGCGCCTGGCGCAGCAGGTGGGGACCCAGCCGGAGTTCGACGTCCTGCGCGCCCAGGTGCAGCGCGACAACCAGATCCCGGTCGTCATCCAGCGCCGC
>DASTNU010000537.1:0-2594 GCA_035720605.1 Longimicrobium sp.
CGCTCAGGCCCGCGGCGCGCAGGAGGTCGATGCCGGCCTGCTGCTCGCCGGCGCGGAGATGATAGCTGTCGCTGAACTCGCTCATGGATCGCGGGAAAAGAGGAGGAGCGGATACGGACGCCGGGCCCCACGGCCGCGGCAGGGTCCGCGGACACGAGGGTCAATCGCCGTGCAGCCCCGTGCCAGCGGCCGCACCTTCATCCACCGGACCGGGAGGGATGACGATGCGCGACTCCCAGAGCGGCGTGGGGAGGTTCTTCGCCCCGGCCTTGTGGATCCGGTTCAGCCAGCGGTACGGGCTGGTCTTCCCCTGGCCGAAGAAGTCGATGGCCTGTTTCGCGGCATGCCACACCACGCCCACGATCAGCCCGCCCGCGGCCGCGGCGGACAGGCTCACGGCCGATCCGGCGAGCACCGCGCCCATGACGCCTGCGGCCGCTTCCTTCGGCAGGTCCAGCGCATCCTTCGAGAACAGCTTGCGGCCGAACGCGGAGAAGCTCAGCCGGTGCTTTCGCCATTCCTCCAGGACGTCCGCGGCCCTGTCGCGCAGTACCTCTTCCCGCGCGGCGGGACTCTCGGGCAGGGGCATGGTGGCGAGGTGCCGGGCCAGCTCGGAGCGGAAGGTGGTGAGGTCCTCGCCGTCCCGGTGAAGCCGCGCGATCTCCGCGGGCCCCAGGCTCTCCACGTCGAAGGCGCCGATCAGGACGATGGAAGCCAGGTCGTCGACCAGCTCGTCCTTCGAGGGCGGGGACGCCGACTGGCTCCGGACCAGCGCGTCGTAGATGGAGTCGGAGCGGCGCGAGGCGAGAACGTCGTGCACCCGCGCCACCGGGGTGACGACGTCCATGCCGTCGCGCTCGGCGAGGGACATGGCCACGGTGGCCATGATCGCCTCCCCCAGCACGGGGTGGATGCCGAACTCCCCCGGCGAGGAATACCAGACGAGATCGTTCTCCTTGAGCACCTGGTACAGGGAGTAGTCCGTGCCGATCCCTCCCAGGCGGTCCTCGCTGATGCGGAACTCCCGCGCGCCGCTCCCGGCCGCGGCCTGGTGGCTGAAGCGCTTCCGGAAGCCGTCCCCTTCGCGCTCGACGTCCTCCCCGATCTTGTGCGCGAGACGGGCGTGCGCCTGCCGCACCTCGTCCTGCCAGAAGTCCACCGTCTGCAGGAGCGGCCGGTTCCTGCGCCCCGGCGTCTCGAAGTACTCCCGCACCCAGGGCTCGTCGTTCAGCGGATAGTGGCTGGGCACCATCCGGACGAGGTGCGGGAAATAGAGCAGCGTGCCGTTCAGCCACGCCCGGTCGCGCAGGTGGATGAACGGGTAGTAGACGGCGTCGCGCTCCTCGACCGGATAAGCGAGCTGAGCGGTCATGGCAGCCTCCCGGAAGCAGACGGGGCCCGGAGCGGAGGAGAGTGATGGCGGCGGAACCGCGGCCTGGACGGTACGGACCAGGCCTGCCTATGTAAGCGCGGCTGCGAAGACGGCGCAAGGCAGCCGTGCGGGATGGCGTCCACAGTCCGGAAGCCGCCGCGCCGGGTGCGCTTCGGCGGAGCCGATGGGGCGTCCGGGCTGCGGACGGGAAGTCCCAAACGGGACACGGGAGCCGCAGCATCCCGGGCGCGCCAACCGTCCACGTGTTGGCGGAAGAGGTTGGGGCATGCCGAGTTGTGCAGGCTTTGCGAAGACATGCGTCACCCGGCGCCATTTTTGCCTGTCGCCGGGGCGCGCAACCCGGCTCCCACCGCTCGCCGCCGTGCCTGGATTGGGACGCTCCATGCACCAGGTCCTCGACCCTCCACCACTCGCCGCCGGCGAAGACTCCGTGCCGGCCACCCCGCCCGACCGTGACGACGCCCCCGCCGTTCGCGCGATGGTGGCCGCTTCCGTGCGGCTGTATCGCGACGGCCTGGCGCACAGCCTGGGCGCCGTGATGCAGGTGGTCGCCCAGACGGCCGACGCACAGGCCACCCTCCGCGAGGCCCGGCGCCTGGCCCCCGACGTGGTGCTGCTGGACGTCTCGCTCGGCGACGCGCTGGCGCTGGTGCACGCCCTGGCGGAGGCGGCCCCGGGGGTGCGGGTGGTCGCCTTCGCGGTGGACGACGCGCACGACCAGCAGGTGCTGGCGTGCGCCGAGGCCGGCGTGGCGGGATGGGTGGGCCGCGACGCGTCGGCCGAGGAGGTGGTGGACGCGGTGCTGCGGGCGGCGCGGGGCGAGCTGCTCTGCTCGGCGCGGACGGCGGCGCTGCTCACGCGCCGCCTGGCCGCGCTGGCCCGCGAGCGGCGTGCGCCGGCCCCCGCGCCCGTGCAGCTCACCCCCCGCGAGGCGCAGATCGGCGAGCTACTCTCGCGCGGGCTTTCCAACAAGCACATCGCGCGGACGCTGGGGCTGCGCCTGGCCACCGTGAAGAACCACGTGCACAACATCCTGGAGAAGCTGGAGGTGCACACCCGCGGCGAGGCCGGCGCACGGCTCCGCGACTCCATCGCCGCGGACTAGACCTTCCCTTCCCCATCACGAAGACGCCCGCACCGGTGCACGGTGCGGGCGTCTTCGCGTTCGCCTGCAAGCCGCGTTGTCTTCCTGAGGGAGCGC
>DASTNU010000538.1:0-10111 GCA_035720605.1 Longimicrobium sp.
GGCTCACCGGCCCGTACCGCGCCAACTGGTACTTCCTGGGCCGCGGCACCAACGGGCTGTTCCGCGGCACGCCGGAGCAGTTCCCCATCCCGGCCGAGCAGATCCAGGTCTCCGGGCTGGGCGAGGCGTACACCTTCGGCGGCGTGGGCGGCCAGTCCTCCGCCCCGACCAGCATGTACAACTGGAACGGCGAGAGCTGATCCAGGCTCGCCGGACCGGGTAGGCAAAGGGGCTGCACTCCACCGGGGGTGCAGCCCCTTTCTCATGGTGCGGATCCGCCCTGCGCACGCACGGGGCAGCAACAGGTTCACGCGGAAGGACGCAGCGGGAGAAAGAGGGTCATCGCGGATTGTTGCAGCAGGCATCCGCTGTCGTCCGCGGGAAGTTCCGGCGACCCGTGCTCGGTGGGAGAGTGGTGGCTCTAGCGTACGGCGCCGCCAGCCGTCGTGCTGTCGCACCGCCCTCACGGTGTGAGGGAAAATTTCTGCAGGTGTCTTTCCCGCCGTGTCCGCGCCGCAGCCGGCCCCCCGCCTTCCCCTGCTGCGCGTCTTTTCCGAAAGCCTGCCGTGACATCGACCCGGTGGGAGCGCCGGGGCGTCCGCCCGCGACCGGGGAGTGCCCTGTCCGTCGTGCGTTCCGGGAGCTCGCAAGACCGCGCATCGGGTGATCGAGGGCTGGCTCATGTGGCGCTCCGGCGGAGATCAGTGCCACCCGATGGTCCTCCCTCAAAAAAATTCTCATGGCCCCCTGCCACACCGCACCCCACCACCGGCCCGCGGCTTCTTCTCTCCGCGACTCCGCGTTCTCTGAGTGATATGAGACCGGTCTTTTTGCTGTTCGGGATTACCAGATCCGGGAAACCTGTCATTGGGGGCGCTGCCTCAGCGTGGAAGCCTGGGCGCCGACCGGAGAATCTGGTTGCTGGGCGGCAGGATCTTGCCGCCGCGGAGTGGTTCCCGGGCATTGCCCGGGAGGGTTACGCGCGGGGGGAGGGAGATTCTTGGTCGCGCACGAGCCTCGCTGTGATCCCTGGGCTCGGCGCGGGGCTCCGAATGTCCTTCGCGCGGAAAACGGGCACAAAAAAGTCCCGGGGCGCCTGATGATGTCAGGCGCCCCGGGACTCTTGTGCGCGGGAAGGCTCAGGCGTACTGTGCCTGAACGCCCGTCGGCGCCACGTAGGTCTGCCCCCCGTCGGGCGGACGGCGCGGATCCTCGGTGTCCGTAGGCAGGCGCGGGCCATCCGCGCTGCACCCCGCCGCGAGCAGCAGCAGCCCCGCCGCCGCGATTCGCGCAAACCGGTGCCTGGTCGTCATGGTTCCACTCCGTGTCTACAGGTCAGTTCCGGCGCAACGGCCGGTCAGCAGGATCACTCCCGCAATTCGCGTGCACGATCCACCGCATCTGCATGCCACGACAACAGATAACGATCGCGTGCCTCCGGGTCAAGCATCGCGGCCGCCGTGGCGGATGCCAACATCAACGCTCCAGGGGCACCGATCCTGACAGCCGGCTCAGAAGAACTTCTGCTCCAGCTCCCCGCAGGCGATGATGGTCTGCCGGGTGGCGGCGTCCACGATCACCGCGTGGTAGTCGCGGTCCGTGGTCAGCAGCTCCGCCACGAAGGTGCGCTCGATGGTGCCGCGGCCGTCGGCGTCGGTGGTCACGTCGGGATAGTTGCCGCGGCCGCCCACGATGGACCCCGGCGCCGCGCAGGTGCCGTTGTTGATCTGCCACCCGTACTGGGTGGCCTCGGCGCCGGTGACGTCCATCCCCGCCTGCGTGTTGCGGTGCTGGGTCACCGCGGCCACCTGCCCGGTCACGCCGTCGCCGGTGCGGTTGAGCAGCCGGGCCTCGAAGGCGATGGGGGTGGTGTAGGTGATGTCGGAGCATGCCGCGGCCGGGGCGCAGGCGAGCGCCAGGGTGAGCAGCAGTCTGCGGTTGCGCATGTTCGGCTTCAATCCATGGGTCCGGTTTGGCGGGACGCGCCACCTCGGCGCGTCCACACGGCGATCACCCCGCACTGGGCGTCGCGGTGCAGGAACTCGGCGGGCACGGTGGCGAGCCCGCGGTAGATCTCGATCCCCTCGACGTTCGACGGGTTCACCGCCTCGTCCAGCGTCATCCCCTCGACGTTGCCGTCGCCGATGCGCGGGTTCAGCAGGAACCCGTCCACGTAGATGAGCGCGGGGCAGTCGCGCTGGAGGCCGGCGGAGCGCCCGGTGTAGATGTGGCGCTCGTGGCCCGCCCCGGAGGCGCGCACGCTGAGCCCGGGAACGTGGGTGATGATGTCGCTGATGTACGCGGGTTTCACCCGTTCGATATCCTCGCGGGTGAAATAGGTTCCCATTCCCGTGCGCAGGCGTGCGTGAAAGCCGTCCAGCACGGGGCTGGTGATGGCCTGGCTGCGCGCCACCACCGCTAGCGGCGCAAGGAGAACCGCGTCAGATTTGAGGCGTACTTCTACGTTGATGTACGAATGGCCCCGCGTGCTCACCTCGGGCGTGGTGGCCTGCCGGTACCCCAGCCGGCTCACGCGCAGCCGCACCGCCATGGGGCGGCGCAGCGGGTAGCGAAAGGTACCCAGCGAGTCGGTGGTGCGCACCCCCAGCCGGTGCCACGAGTAGTCGTAGATCTCTACCCGCGCGTTGGCGATCGGCAGGTTGGTGTCGTCGTCGCGGACCACGCCGTCCACCCGCACCTGCGCGTGGGCGGGAACTGCGAAGGCGAGGGCAAGGAGGACCGCGAGAAGGGTGCAGGGGCTTCGCATATGCGCCACCCGTGGAGAAGAGGTTGGCCGACGCATCCCACCTTCAAGATGCAGGAGAAGGGCCATGGAGAGCAATACTCCGCTGCCCGCAGGCTGCGGCGGGATGAAACGCATGGAGCGCGGGCTTTCTGTCAGACGCGCGGGCCCAGGAACGTTGTGCGCACTGGTGCTGGTGCTGGGGGCGTGCGGCACCGCCGGGCGGCAAGCCGGGACGCCTGCGCCGACGGAGGTGCGCCAGACGCGCGCCTGCCGCCCCGAGGAGTTTCCGGCGCACCTCCCCGCCGTGGCGGCGCTGGTGGACACGGGGGTGCTGACCCCGGCCCTGCGCCAGCTGCGCGACTCTGCCGGCGTGGCCGGGGGAGAGGTGGTGCTCTCGCTGTGGTACGAGCCCGACGGCGTGAACATTCGCCGTGACGTGGTGCAGCACTCGGTGAGCCCGCTGGTGGCGGACTCCGTGCAGGAGCTGGTGTTCGCCGCGCTGTCGCAGGCGCCGGAGATGGAGGCGCCGTGGGGCGCCCGCCTGCGGGTGGGGCTCGCCGGCGAGGTGTCGTACGCGGTGGGCCGCCGCGAGTTCTGCCCGCCGCGCCCCCGCAGCTCTACCCTGGAGGGCGAGATGGCGGGGTACATGGGCACCGGCGTGCGCTACCGCGGGGGCGCCCCGGAGCGCACGGTGCTGATGCAGGTGACGGTGCACCCGGGCGGGTTCGTGGAGGACGCGCGGGTGCTGCGCGGGGCCCCGGCCGGCGGCACGCTGGAGAAGCAGCTGCGCGACATGGTGCGGGTGTACTCCTTCTATCCCGCCGTGCTGGACGGGGTGCCCGTCCGCGGCGAAATCGCGGTTCCGTTACGCGTCCGCGGCTAAGACGGCCCGGACTTCCATTCCCTGATCGGAGATCCCATGCAGCGATTTTCGTGTGCGCGGCAGCTGGCGGCGGCCGCCGCGGCGCTCCTTCTGACCGCTCTTCCCGCCACCGCCCAGATCGGCGTGCCGGCCAGCCGCGCCCGGGCGTTCCAGCCGCGCGTGGGGATCGGCTACCTGGCCAACGTCCCCAACCAGTTCGTGGGAGGCAGCGCGCACGTGCTGCTGGACGTCTTCGGCGGCGTGGGCCTTTACGTGGACGCCAAGTTCGACCCGGAGAGCCCGGAGGACAGCGAGGGGTTCATCGATTCGCTCACGGTGGCGGAGGTGGAGGAGAACTTCAACGACCAGTTCTTCTCCGAGGAGGGGTCGTGGACCTCGTTCAACGTGGCCGTCATGAAGGCGCTGGGACCGCAGTTCGTGGTCTATGCCGGCGCGGGGTGGGCCGACGCCAAGCAGTACGTGGAATTCCTGGACAGCGACCGCGACCTGGGCGAGTCGGGCTTCTACTGGGTGCGCGACGAAGAGAACAGCGGCGGCGAGGTGAACGTGATGGGCGGCGCGATGTTCCAGCTCACCAGCAACATCGCCTTCCAGGTGGGGGCGGAGAGCGCGCCGGGTGGGTTCACCGTGGGCGCCTCGTACCTCATTCCCCTGGGCGGACGGCGGCGGTAGTCCGCGGTTGCGGAAGGACCGGCGGGAAGGCAGGCGCGGGGGCGCGACGGCGTCCCCGCGCCTTTTTGCGCGCCGGTGCGCTGGTCCGGACCTTGCGCCCCGCGACGGCATGGCCGATCCCAATTTTCCCAACGACCGGCGCAAGGCGACCGGCGACCGCCGCGCGCGCCCCGCGGGCCCGCGCCCCCCGCGCTTTTCGCTGGCGCCGCTGCTGGTGCTCTTTCTGGGGCTGGTGCTGCTGAACCAGCTCTTTGCTCCGCAGCGCGCCAGGACGGTGCCCTACAGCGAGATCAAGAACCGCATCTCCGACCGCCAGGTGAAGGAGGTGCGCATCGGCGCCACCAGCATCGAGGCCATCCCCGACACCAGCATCAGCAGGGGCGACGGGCCGGACCGCTGGCGCGCCACCCTGCCCGGGGTGGAGGACCGCCAGCTGATCGAGCTGCTGGAGGCCCGCAACATTCCCTACACGGGGGTGCAGGAGGGGCGCTGGGGGTTCCTGCTGGCGTGGATGTTTCCGCTGCTGCTGATCATCGGGCTGTGGGTGTTCATGTTCCGGCGGATGAACCCCACGCAGGGCGTGCTCACGGTGGGCAAGAGCAAGGCGCGCATCGTGGGCGAGGAGGGGACCGGCGTCACCTTCGACGACGTGGCGGGGGTGGACGAGAGCAAGGTGGAGCTGCAGGAGATCGTGGAGTTCCTGAAGACCCCCGACAAGTTCGCCAAGCTGGGCGCCAAGATCCCCAAGGGCGTGCTCCTGGTCGGCCCGCCGGGGACGGGAAAGACGCTGCTGGCCCGCGCGGTGGCCGGCGAGGCGGGGGTCACCTTCTTCTCCATCTCCGGCGCCGAGTTCGTGGAGATGTTCGTGGGGGTGGGCGCGGCGCGGGTGCGCGACCTCTTCGCGCAGGCCAAGGCCCAGGCGCCGTGCATCATCTTCATCGACGAGCTGGACGCGCTGGGCAAGGCGCGTACCCCGGGCGGCATCCTGGGCGGCAACGACGAGCGCGAGCAGACGCTGAACCAGCTGCTGGTGGAGATGGACGGGTTCGACCCGCGGCTGGGCGTCATCATCATGGCGGCCACCAACCGGCCGGAGATCCTTGACCCGGCACTGCTGCGCCCCGGCCGCTTCGACCGGCAGGTGCTGGTGGACCGGCCGGACCTGAAGGGGCGGCTGGAGATCCTGGAGATCCACAGCAAGGGGATCACCATGGCGCCCGAGGTGCAGCTGGAGCGCATCGCGCGGCGCACGCCGGGGTTCGTGGGCGCGGACCTGGCCAACCTGCTGAACGAGGCGGCGCTGCTGGCGGCGCGGCGCGACCGGCCGCACGTGACCATGCAGGAGATCGACGAGGCGGTGGACCGCATCATCGCGGGGCTGGAGAAGAAGAACCGCCTGATCAACGACAAGGAGCGCACCATCGTCGCCTACCACGAGGCGGGACACGCCATCGTGGCGGAGCGGGTGCCCACGGCGGACCCGGTGCACAAGATCTCCATCGTCCCGCGCGGGGTCGCGGCGCTGGGGTACACCCAGCAGCTGCCCACGGAGGACCGCTACCTGCTCACCAAGCAGGAGCTGATGGACCGCATCGCGGTGCTGCTGGGCGGGCGGGTGGCGGAGGAGATCGTCTTCAACGAGATCAGCACGGGGGCGGGGAACGACCTGGAGCGGGTGACGGAGCTGGCGCGCAGCATGGTGATGGAGTACGGGATGTCGCGCGAGCTGGGCCCGGTGAACCTCTCCGGCCCGCGGCGCACGCAGTTCCTGCAGGCGGACGGCAGCATGCCCTCGCAGCGCAACTACAGCGAAGAGACGGCGCGCGAGATCGACGGCGAGATCCGCGGGCTGATCGAGGGGACGTACGAGCGGGTGCGCCGGCTGCTGACGCAGGACCGCGAGGTGCTGGAGGTGCTGGCGAAGCGGCTGCTGGAAAAGGAGGTGGTGGACGAGGGCGAGCTGCGCGAGATCATGGGGCTGCCGCCCCGCACGCACGAGCCCCCGCCCGGCCGCGTGGTGGAGACGCCCCCGCCCTCGCCGCTGGGGGGAGAGACGCAGGCCGCGGCGGCCACTCCGGCCCCGGTAGAGCCCGCGCCGCACCTCTCGATCGACGTGGAGCCGCCCGCCGACCCGGACGCCACGCAGCTGGATTCGCCCACGGCCACGGCGGCGTCCGGTCCGGCGAAGCCGACCCGATCCCGGAGGAAACGGTGAGAGACCCGCGCTACGAGGACAAGAGCCCGCACCTCGCCGACGAGCAGGACCAGCCGGAGCCGGAGCGCCCCGTCACCCCCACCGAGCGGCGGCTGGACGGGCCGGAGGACAAGCCGTCACAGGCGGAGGGAGAGCGGGAGGGGTGAGCGCGTGACGGGGTGACAGGGTGACAGGGTGACAGGGGTGAACGAAGGCCCGGCGTGATGCCGGGCCTTTGCGTTTGGCGCCGCGGTGGTGTGGTCGATGGTGATCGCGATCCGCCCCGGACGTCCACGGGGCGGAACGCGAGCATCCCTTCCCGCACGCCGGTTCGCGCGGGGAGGGGGCAGGGAGGGCTCTACGGTACGATCCGGATCCAGTCCACGTAGAAGGTGGGCTGCGTGCCTCCGGAGGCGTCCTGGATCTCGATCCGGGCGATGGGGTCGGCGTCGGCGCCCAGGCTGTCCAGCGGAATGCTGACCTTGCGCCAGGTGCTGGCGGCCACCGCCCCGTCCTGGATGTAGCTGTCGACCTCTACCTCCTGGGTGAACCACCCGGCCGCGTCTCCGATCTGGACCTCCAGCTCCTGCCCGCCGGCGGTGCCGCCGTGCACCCAGAACTCCAGCTTCGTGAGCCCGGTGCGGGGTGCCCCGGTGCTGTGCCGCAGGTAGATGCCGCCCCACGCCGCCGTGTACGTGGTGGCGATGGACTTCGTCCCCTGGTACGCCTGCGCCGTGCTGGCGAAGTCCAGGGTTACGCTCCACGACTGGTTGTTCCATCCGCTCGCCAGCGCGTCGTCGTAGATGATCTTCGTGTTGTCGTACGGCGGCACGGCCGCGTTCATCGTGTCCACGATGGCGTTCAGCAGGCTGATGCCGGTGGCCGACGTGTCCTGCGTGATCTCCCAGATCCCCACGCCGCTTCCCCGCTGCAGGCTCAGCACCGTCTTGTTCTTGATGGTCTGCAGGCCGTTGTAGTAGTAGCCGTTGCTGTCGTCCTTGTACGGCGCCTGCGCGTCGGTGCGGACGAGGGCGCGGTAGGACTGGTCGGCGCCGCCGGAGCTCTTGCCGTAGAAGGGTACGCCCAGCACCGTCTTGCTCTGCGGCAGCCCCCGGAAGTCCCGCCAGTAGTCCAGCGACTCCACGGCCAGCGACCAGGAGGAGTGCGGCGTGCCGCTGGAGTAGGCCATCAGGAACAGGTAGTCCACGTAGTTGAACACGTCGCTGGCGATCCACTGGCCGTAGTAGCTGCCGGCCGCCACCGCCGCCGTCAGCATCTTGCCGCGGTTGTGCATCGCCGTGTCCAGCATGCTCATCATGGTGGAGAAGTTCGTCCTTTCGGTGGCGTCGCTGGGGAACTCCCAGTCGATGTCCACCCCGTCGAGCGAGTAGTTGTCGACGAAGGTGATCAGGTTGCTGACGAAGCTGGCGCGCGCGGTGGAGCTGGCCGCCATCTGCGAGAAGCCGGAGTCGTCGCCGCCGCTCCACCCGCCCACCGAGATCAGGACCTTGACCCCCGCCGCGTGCCCCAGCGTGACGAGGCTGTCCAGGCGCGCGTTGCCGTCCATCGCCACCCCGGTCAGGCTGCCGTCGGACAGCGGATCGATGAAGGCGTAGTTGAGGTGCGTGAGCTTGCTGTACGGGACGCTGGCCGCCGACCCCGAGTAGTAGGGAAAGTAGCCCACCACCCGCGACGAGGTGGCGTTCATGGCCAGGGCCGGCGCCACGCCCTGGGGCGAGGCGGCCGTGGGGCCGGAGTCGTCCGTGCAGGCCGCCAGGCTCGCCACGAGCACGGCCGTGAGCAAGGGATGGGTCCACCGCATGACAACCCCCGCGTGAAAGGTCCCGCCGCCGGACGACCTTCATCCGGACGTGACTCTGCGCGGAGGCAACAACCGTGCTACAGATCAAGGTAACACAATGTGCATCAACCTCTTAACAGATTATACATCTGCGGATGTTTGTCTGGAGGGGAGAAAAGGCAACCTGCGTGGGAAGGGAGTACGGAAGGAACGGTCCGAAGCGCACTCGGGGAAGAACTCTAGCCGTGCGAGACGGGAAGGCGGATGGTGAAGGTGCTGCCGGCGCCGGGGGTGCTGGCCACGTGGATGTCTCCGCCCAGCAGCCCCGCCAGCCGCCGCGCGATGCTCAGCCCCAGCCCGCTGCCGCCGGTGCGGCGGATGAGCGGGTGCTCCGCCTGCCAGAAAGGGTCCCAGATCTTCTCCACGTGCCCCTCCTCGATCCCGATCCCCGTGTCTTCCACGGCGACGGCCACCCACGCCGCCTCGCGGCGCACCTCGATCTGTACGCGCCCCGCCTCGGTGAACTTGACCGCGTTGCCGACCACCGCCCGCAGCAGCTCGCGCACGCGCCGCGGGTCCGTCTCCGCGCAGGCGCCGTCTTCGCAGGCGATCTCCATCGCCACGCCCTTCTGCGCCGCGCCGGACCCCAGCTCCCGCGCCAGCTCCGCCGCCACCGCGCCCACGTCCACCCGCTCCAGCCGGATGCCGCTCTCGCCCGAGTCCAGGCGGGTGTAGCCCAGCACGTCCTCGATCATCCGCTGCAGCTGGCCGCCGTTGCCGCGAATGCGGTCCAGGTGGCGCCGCTGCACCTCGCTCAGCGCGCCCGCCTCGCCGTCCAGCAGCAGGTCGGAGAAGTTGACGATGGCGTTGAGCGGCGTGCGCAGCTCGTGGCTCACCACCGCCAGAAAGTCCGTCTTGGCCTGGTTGGCCGCTTCTGCCTCTGCCCGGGCGATGCGCTCGCGCAGCAGCAGCCGGTCGCGCTCCGCCGCCGCCCGCAGCCGCTCGGTGATGTCCTCGGCGATGCAGTAGACGCCCAGGATGCCCCCCTGCACCACGATGGGCACCAGCGTCACCCGCACCTCCACGCGGCGGCCGCCGCGGTGCACCAGCGCCGTCTCGCCCCCCTGCGGGGCGCCGCCCGCCGTCTCGGCGAACAGGGTGCGCATCCGTTCGCGGTCCTCCGGGGTAACCAGCGACCAGAAGCTGGCGGAGCGCAGGTCGTCCGCCTCGTAGCCGATGAGCGACTCGGCTGCGGGGTTGGCCGTGCGCAGGGTGCCGTCCAGGTCGAACGAGCAGACGGCGTCGGGGTTGTTCTCGAAGAGCGACCGGTAGCGCTGGCGGCTTTCCTCGTACCGCTCCGCCACCTCCTTGCGCTCGGTGAGATCGCGGGTTATCTGCCCCAGGCCGATGAGCTTTCCCTGCTCGTCGTGGATGGCCGTGAGCACTACGCTGGCCCACAGCCGCGACCCGTCGCGCCGCACCCGCCAGGCCACCGTCTCGCAGCGGCCGTCGCGGACGGCGGTGTCCAGGTCGCGCACCGGAACGTCGTCCTGCCGCTCGTCGGGAGGGTACAGGATGGCGAGCGGCTGGCCCAGCACCTCGTCCTCGTCGTAGCCGAACATGCGGCCCGCGCCCTCCGTCCAGGTGGTGACCCGGCCGTCGGCGCTGAGCAGGATGATGGCGTAGTCGGTGACGTTCTCCACCAGCAGCCGGTACAGCTCGTCGCGCCCGGGAAGGGCGGGCGGAGCCGGGTCCGGCGTGGAGCGGTGGGATGCTCGGGGCATGATTCCGGGGCGTATCCATGACGTCCGGCGG
>DASTNU010000539.1:0-2930 GCA_035720605.1 Longimicrobium sp.
GGTCCGGAGCACCTTCGACGTGGCGGACCTCTATCGCGGCCCCGTCGCGCAGGCGGAGCCGGACGGGACCGCGGCGGCAGCGCTGGACGAGAAGCTGCGCCAGGCCTACTTCTGGATCGTCAACACGGCCATCATCAGCCCTCACTACGACGTGGAGTTCAACGAGGGCCCGCCGCAGTCGTTCGCCCTGGGCGACAGCCGCAGCCGCCTGACCCTGCCCTCGGCGCAGAGCTACTCCAGCTTCGTGCTGCTGCCCCTGCTCACCTTCGCCACGCGGCGCAAGTGCCTGTTCGTGGGCGGCCCGGGGCGGGGAAAGACGGCCAGCGCCCTGCTGATGGGGGTGCTGGCCGGCTACCCCGTGCGCGAGGTGCGCCGCGCGATGCAGCACGGCCACCCGCAGATGACGGTGGCCGACCTGCTGGGCAACCCGCTCCCCGCGGACCTGGTGGCGGCGCAGCGGATCGAGGACATCCGCATCGCCTGGCGCGCCTGGCTGGGGATGCGGGTGAAGATCATCGACGAGTACAACCGCATCCCCACGCGTACGCAGAGCGCCCTGCTCACCGTGATGGGCGACAACTACGCCGAGATCCTGAACCACGTCTACGAGTGCCCCGAGGCGGCGTGGTACCTGACCGCCAACGACGAGACGGGGGGCGGCACCTATCCGGTGATCGAGGCGCTGCGCGACCGCATCGACGTGATCGTGCAGGCGCTCTCGTTCAACCCGCGCTTCATCGCCGAGCTGCTGGCGCGCATCGAGGCCAACGTGCGGCCCGAGGAGGTGATGCCCCGGCAGATCGTCTTCACCGAGGCGGAGGTGGACCGCCTGCAGGAGGAGATCCGCGCGGTGCCCATCCCCGCCGACGTGGGGCGCCGGCTGGAGTTCTTCGCCAGCCAGTTCGAGTTCTGCGAGGTGGCGGCCGAGCAGTGGGAGTACAAGACCAAGGACACCGCGCGCCTTTCCGGCGTGGAGTGGAACGCGGTGACGGCGCTGGAGACCGGGCGCGACCGGCTGAAGGACCTGGGGTGCCAGACGCGCAACGGCCTTTCCGTGCGCGTGCTGATGACGCTGCTGATCTACGCCAAGGCGCTCGCCTACTTTCGCGGCAACCGGGTGGTGGAGCTGGAGGACGTGCGCCAGGTGCTCCCCTTCGTCCTGCACGACAAGCTGCTCCCGGACCTGGACGCCCCCTTCTTCGGCGCCGGCGGGAACGAGATGTTCCGCACCGACCGCGTGGGCTGGCTGCGCCGCGTCTTCGACCTTTCCTGCGCCGACTACGAGCGGCTGAACCTGGACCGCGAGGACCCGGTGGCGCAGCTCGCCGCCGAGTTCCGCCGCGGCCTGGGCGGCGTGACCGAGGCGCAGACGCGGGCCCGGCTGGTGGCCATCGAGCGGCTGATCACCGAGTGGTCCAGGGGGCGCAAGCTCTACGGCCACCTGTACGACGACCTGCTGGTGCTGAAGTACCTGCACCAGCGCTACACCAACTACCTGCGCTGGCTGAAGACGCAGTAAGCGCGTGGACACCGCCCTTTCCCCCGCCTTCGCCGCGTTCCTGCGCAACGCCCGCGGCGAGCTGAACGCCCGCTTCGCCGAGGCGCGCCAGCTGCGCCCC
This sequence comes from Longimicrobium sp., assembly GCA_035720605.1. Taxonomy (GTDB): domain Bacteria; phylum Gemmatimonadota; class Gemmatimonadetes; order Longimicrobiales; family Longimicrobiaceae; genus Longimicrobium. Next base: position 1,620 of record DASTNU010000539.1, read on the forward strand.
GACCTGGACGGCGACGCCTTCGCCGCGTTTCTCCGCGGCACGGTGGACCCGCTGGTGCGCGCGGTGGACGCCGCCGCGCCGGCGTACGCGGCGGACGCGGCGCGCGCCGGCTACGAGCTGGGGCTGGAGCTGGTGGGACAGCGGCTTTCCGGCCCCGCCGGGCGCGAGCCGGGGATCGAGCAGGGGTGGCGCGAGGTGGGCACGGCCGCCGCGGCGCTGGTCGCCGCCGCGCCAGAGCGGGTCCTCGCCGCCATCGCCAACGCGCTGCACCAGCTGGCCGCCACCCCCGGCGCGCGGCCGGCGGAGTGGACCGCGGCGATGCGGACGCTAGCCCCGCGCTGCGCGGACCCGGACGTCCTCCTCACCCTGGGCCAGGTGGCGGCGTGGCGCGCGGGGATGGCGCACCTGCGCGCCGGTGCGCTGGCCGCGGCGGACGCCCTGCCGCCGGAGCTGGCGCTGGCCGCCGTGGGCGCGGCCGGCGGCGACTGGGCGGCGGTGCGCGGGCGGCTGGCGGGCGATCCCTGGTTCGATCCCGCCGCCCCCGCGGAGGCGCGCGGCGTGCGCGTGGTGGCGCGCGCGGGGGCGTTCCGCGGCTTCGGCGGACTGTTCGTGGAGCCGCCGGCGGTGGCCGCGGCGGGCGGGCACTTCCTGGTGCGCAGCGGCGACGACTGCTGGCTGCTCACCGCGGACGCGTTCGGCGCCACCTTTCACCGCGCCACGGCGGAGGAGCGCGCGGACCGGCGCCCGGCGTCCATCCCCCTGGGCGTCACGGCGCAGGGGACGACGCTGGCGGTGGACGGCGCGCGGCTGGAGCTGCCGGAGCTGGGGGAGATCGGCGGCGTGGCGGCGAACGGGCACACGCTGGCGCTCACCTCGCCGTTCGCGCACGCGGTCGTTCTGGTGGCGCTGGCGTGACGACGAGCCCCGCCGCCGCGCCCCCGGTGGAAACGCTCGCCGCGCAGTGGGAGGCGGCGTGGCCCGCGGCGCTGGCCGCGTGGAGCCGCTTCACCCGGCTGCGCCCGCCCACCCTCTGCCTGACCGAAAAGGAGGCGGCGCGCGAGGGGCTGGCCGGCAGCTTCGCGATGATCCGGCTGGTGGACCAGGCGGTGGTCGTCAGCCTGCCGGAGGTGAGGGACTCGGGGGTGGAGGCGTTCGCGGTGGAGGTGCTGGCCCACGAGATCGGCCACCACGTCCTGGCCCCCGCCACCCTTACCGACCACGTGCGGATGATCGCGCGGATGCGGCGGGCGCTGCCCACCCTGGAGCAGCACGCGGCGACGGTGGCCAACCTGTACACCGACCTGCTGATCA
>DASTNU010000540.1:0-6769 GCA_035720605.1 Longimicrobium sp.
ACGTGGACGGGACGGCGCGGGTGCAGACCGTGGCGCAGGACACCAGCCCCCGCTACTGGGCGCTGCTGCGGGCGTTCGAGGAGATCACCGGCGTCCCCGTCCTCCTCAACACCTCCTTCAACAACCACGCGGAGCCCATCGTGGACTCCGTGGACGAGGCGGTGGCCTGCTTTCTCACCACCGGGCTGGACGCCCTGGTCGTGGGCGACCACCTGGTCTGCAAGCGCCCGGACGGCGCCGGCCGCCTCGCGTACCACCTGCTGAGCCCCTCCCTCCCTCCCGCGCGCAAGCTGGTGATGCGCGCCGGCGCGCGCGGAGCGCGAGAGCACGCGCTGGAGAGCAGCAGCGGCCGCTGGTTCGGCGAGACCTCGGTCGCCCTCTCCGCGGAGGCCTTCGCCGTCCTCTGCGCCGCGGACGGCACGCGCACCCTGGGCGAGCTGCTGGCCGCGCAGGGGGTGGACGGCGAGCGCCGCGACCCGGTGCTGCAGGAGATGGCGGAGCTGTGGTCGCGCCGGGCGGTGGTCCTGCGCCCCCCCGCCGCGCCGGCGGAGGCGAAGCTCACCCCCCGCCGGGTCGCCGTTCCCCTGGTCGCGGCCGCACGGTAGCGCCCGGCGCGCGGGGCGGCCACGGGCCCCGCGGCGCCGCTTTCGAAGCACGGAGAACCGAAGTTCGACCCCCCCCTCAGGAAGGAGCGCGGAGATGTACTTGAGCGACGAGCAGGTGCGCAGCTACCGGGAAGACGGCTACCTCTTCCTTCCCGGGTGCTTTTCGCCGGACGAAGTGGAGGAGATGAAGGCGGAGCTTCCCGGCATCTTTGCCGAGGACACGCCGGCCAGGGTGCTGGAGAAGGGGACGGGGCAGGTGCGCTCCGTCTACGGCTCGCACGCGACCAGCGAGGTGTTCGGCAACCTGGTGCGCGACCCCCGGGTGCTGGAGCCCGCGCGCGAGATCCTGGACGGCGACGTCTACGTGCACCAGTTCAAGGTCAACGCCAAGCTGGCGTTCGTGGGCGAGGTCTGGGAGTGGCACCAGGACTACATCTTCTGGCAGAAGGAAGACGGGATGCCCACCTCGCGGGTGATCAACGTGACCGTCTTCCTGGACGAGGTGACGGAGTTCAACGGCCCGCTCCTCTTCATCCCCGGCTCGCACCGGGCGGGGGTGATGGATCCCGGGAAGCGCAAGGGCGAGGCGCAGGACGACGCGCCGTCGTGGGCGGCGGACGTGGCGGCGGACCTGAGCTACACGCTGACCAAGGAGATGATCGCCGGGATGGTGGAGGAGCGGGGGATCGTGGCGCCCAAGGGGCCCGCGGGGTCGGTGCTCCTCTTCGACGCCAACGTGGCGCACGGGTCCGGGCCCAACATGTCGCCCTTCGACCGCAAGCTGCTGCTGGTGACCTACAACAGCGTGCACAACCTGCCGGAGCCGCGCGAGACGCGGCGCCCGGAGTTCCTGTGCAGCCGCGACTACACGCCGGTGCAGCCGCTGGAGCCGGTGCCGGCGTGAGCCGCCGCGCCGCGAACCGTCCCGGGCGGGTGCGCCCGCCCGGGAGCAGTCGGGGGCTGTTCGTGACCTTTCCAGCCATGTTATATTGTATTTCCCGGTCACCCCGGTCCGCATCCCGTACCCGGTCGAGCAAGGGAACGCGCCTGATCCGCCGTGGAACACGCGTTCATGCCGCTTCGCACTCCACTCCCTGAATCCGCCATACGATGCCTCCAGCCCGGTCCGTTGACACTCCTCCCGTCCGGGATGCGTTCCAGCAGTTCTTCCGGCTCCTGCGGCTGGTGCGCCCGTACTGGGGCGCGCTGCTGAAGGGGATCGCCATCAGCTTCGCGATCGGGATGATCGGGATGGCGCCGCCGTACCTGTCCAAGCTGCTGGTGGACCGGGTGTACGTCTCGCACGACGCCACGCTGATGAAGGTGCTGGTGGCGGGGATCTTCGCGGTGGAGATCGCCAAGGCGATCATGGGGTTCATCCGCAACTACTTCACCGTCTCCACCGTCTTCCGGCTCAGCAGCGCCACCACGCTGCTCTTCTTCAACCACCTGCAGCACCTGCGCGTCCGCTTCTTCGACGAGCACCGGGTGGGGGAGGTGAGCAGCCGCTTTCAGGACGTGCGCGCCTCGCTGACCGCCAGCTCGCGCATCTTCGAGTCGCTGCTGCTCAACGGCACCTACATGGTCCTGGTGCCGCCCTTCCTGCTGCTGCTGCACTGGAAGCTGGCCCTGGTGGCCCTGGCCACCGTGCCCCTGTCGGTGGGGGTGATGGCGCTCTCCGCGCCCTCGGTGCGCCGCTACCACAAGCGCACCGCCGAGGCCTTCGCGGGGCTTTCCGCCTACCAGGTGGAGATGCTGACCCAGATCCGCACCCTCAAGGCGATGGCGCTGGAGCACCACGTCTTTCGCAGGGCCGACGGGCTCACGCGCGAGGCGCTGGACCACCAGGTGCGCGGGCTGCGCTACTCGCTGCTCTTCACCCTGCTGAACGTCCTGCTCAAGTCGCTGGGAACGGCGGTGCTGATCTTCTACGCCTGGAAGCTGGTGCTGGCGGGGGAGATGTCGCTGGGCGACTACGTGGCGTTCATGATGTACAAGGAGTTCCTCAGCAGCCCGCTCTCCACGATGATCAACAACTTCGCGGAGTTCCAGCAGTCGTCCGTCAACATGGGGCGCATGTTCGAGTACCTGGACACCGCCCCCGAGCAGCCCCCCGCCTCGGCGTACGCCACGCCCCCGCCCATCCGCCACGTGGTGCGGGGCGACATCCGCATCCGCGACGTGAGCTTCGACTACAACCCGGAGCGCCGCATCATCCGGGAGGTGGACATGGAGTTCCCGCGCGGCAGCATCACCGCCGTCGTGGGGCCCAGCGGCGCCGGCAAGTCCACCCTGTTCCGCCTGATCACCCGGATGGAAGAGGCCAGCGGCGGGCAGATCCTCATCGACGACGTGCCGATCCGCCAGCTGTCGCTGGCAGACCTGCGCCGCCAGGTGACGGTGGTGTGGCAGGAGGTGGGGATGGTGCGCGGGACGGTGTGGGAGAACCTCACCCTGGGCGCGGAGCACGCCACCCCGGCCGCGGTGCACGACGCGGTGCGCCTGTGCGGCCTGGAGAGCGTGCTGGAGGGGATGAAGCTGGGATACGACACCAGCATCGCCGAGGCGGGCTCCACCCTGTCCGGGGGCCAGCGCCAGCGGATCTCCCTGGCCCGGGCGCTGGTGCGCGACACCCCGGTGCTGCTGCTGGACGAGGCCACCTCCAACCTGGACATGAAGTCCGAGATGGAGATCCTGCCCGGTCTCTTCGCCCGCTACGAAGGGCGCACCGTGGTTTTCGTCACCCACCGCATCTCCACCGCGGCGCTGGCCGACAACATCTACGTGGTGGAGGACGGGCGGGTGGTGGGGGCGGGGAGCCACGACGAGCTGCTCCTCACGTGCGACGCCTACCAGCGCCTGCAGGGAAGCGCCCGGCCCGAAGCGGCGGGGCGCCTGCGGGCCGTTCCCACCTGAGGGGGGCGAGGGGAATGCCCGTGCGCGGCCTCCGTCCCGGCTCCTTTCCGCAAGGTTCCTGATGCCGAATCGAATCCAGCTCCACCTGGAGCCTCCCACCCCCGTGGAGCCCGCCGCCCCGCACCAGCTCCCGGAGATGAGGAGCGGGCGCGGCGGCACCGGTCCGTACATCCGCCGCGCCGTGAGCATCGTCCTGGGGCTGCTGGCGCTCTTTCTGGGCACGGCCCTGGTGGTCGCCTTCGCGGTGCGCGTGGACGACGTGGTGGGGGCGCAGGGGGTCCTGGAGCCGGGGCGGGTCTGGCCGGTGCGCACGCTGGAGGCGGGGATGATCCGCGAGGTGCTGGTGCAGACGGGCGACACGGTGGCCCGGGGGCAGACGGTGGCCCGGCTGGACCCGCTCTTTCTGCGCGCCGCGCTGGCGGAGCTGGAGGCCGAGCGCCGCGCCGGGGGGATCGAGCTGCGCAAGGTCGCTTCCGAGACCCCCCACCAGCGGCGGCAGCAGGCGCAGCTCCTGGCGCAGGCCGACTCGCGCCTGGTGACCGCCCGGGCCACGCTGCGGCAGCGGATGGCGGAGAACGGCTACGGCATCGACGTCGACTCCCTGCTGGGCGCGTACCGGGTGGGGAGCCACGTGGCGCTGGACCTGGCGGTGGCGGAGGTGCGCGCCGCCGAGGCGGCGCGGCGCCTGGTGGACGAGCAGACGGATGCGCTGGGGCTGAGCCGCTTCGCCCGGGAAACGGGCCAGGTGAACCTGGAGCAGCTCGATGCGCAGATCGGCATCCTGCGCGAGCGCCTGGCGCGCCTGGACATCACCGCGCCCACCTCGGGGCTGGTGCTGACGGAGCAGATCGAGCAGCTCCCGGGCTCCTCGGTCAAGGAGGGCGACCTGCTGCTGGAGATGGCGGAGCCGGAACAGTGGCGGATCATCCTCTTCGTGCGCGAGGGCGAGGTGCACAAGGTCCGGCTGGGAGACTCGGTCAAGGCCGAGATCCAGGCGTTCCCCATGGACGAGCGCGACCTGCTGCGCGGCAGCGTGGTGCACGTGGCCACCGAGCCCGTCGCCCGCACGGGCGACAACGTGACGCGCGCCGCGGCCGGCAGCTACCGCGTGATCGTGGCGATGGACCCGCGGCAGCTGGCCGAGCTGGGCGCCGCCAAGTTCCGGCGCGGCTACACCGTCGAGGGGCGCATCATCGCGCGCTCCGGGCGCATCATCGACCTGTTCTGGGACCACGTGCAGAAGAGGCTGGACCTTTCCTGGCCCTGGTGAGCCATCGCCGCTGCGAAGCGCAAAAAGAATGAGTCTCACACGGAGTCAGCGGAGTCAACGGAGTTTTCTCGTGTGATGCGCGATCTCGAGAACCATCCGCCAGCTCCACGGTGGAGGCAATCGGCATGAGGCCGGCACTGTTCGCGGAGCCGGCGGATCGCAGGCCGGGTAGGCGACCATTCACGGAGGGGACGAGATGACCGTCGGGACGGCCGCCGCCGCGCCGCCCGCCACGCTGAAGGCGCTGGCGGAAGGGTACACGGACCCCCACGGCCTGTACGACACGCTGCGGGAGCACGACCGGATCCGCTTCGACCCGTCGAGCCGCTGCTGGCTGGTGACCGGGCACGACGCCACGCGCAAGCTCCTCTCCGACGCGCGCTTCGTCTCCGACGCCGCCGTGGCCGCCGCGCAGCCGCGCCGCGCCGCCCGCCGCTCGTTCGTCGCCGACGCGGTGCAGAAGCAGGCCATCTTCACCGACGGCCCCCGGCAGGAGGCGGTGCGGCGGGCGGTGCTGGTGGAGCTTTCCCGCCGCTCGGACGCCCTCGCGGGGCCGCTGCAGGCGGCGGCGCGCGGGCTGGCGGAGCGCGCCCGCGGGCGGGGGGAGCTGGACGTGGTCACGGAGTTCGCCGTCCCCTACTCCATGGAGGCGATCTGCATGATCATGGGCGTGCCGGTGCAGGATGCGGGGGAGATGGCGCGGCTGGAGCGCTGGTCCACCACCTTCGCCAACGTGACCAGCGGATACCTGCAGGTGGACGTGCAGGAGATCGTCCTGCTGGGCGACTTCTTCCGCGCCCGGGTGGCCGCCCGGGCGGGGACCCCCTCCGACGACCTGATCGGCGCCTTTCTGCGCGACGGCGGGCTGGAGGACGAGGAGGACGTCGTCATTCAGTGCATGATGGCGTTCGCCGCGGGGCGGGTGACCACGCAGAAGCTGCTGGGGAGCGGCGTCCCGCTTCTGCTGCCGGCGTGGGGCGCCTGGCGCGAGCGGCTGCGCGGGAACTCCGCCGGGGCCCGCCGCCTGGCCGAGGAGCTGCTGCGCCTGGTGACGCCCACGCGCTACGTGGCGCGCTACGCCACGCAGGACGCCCGCTTCGACGCCGGGACGGGCGAGGACGCCCTGATCCGCCGCGGCGAGCGGGTGGTGGTCTTCCTGGAGGCGGCCAACCGCGACCCGGAGGCGTTCCCCGATCCCCACGCGCTCCACGGCGACCGCCATCCCAACCCACACCTGGCGTTCGGCTCCGGGCCGCACCGCTGTCCCGGGGCGGCGATCGCGCGCATCGAGATCCAGGTCGCGGTGCAGGCGCTGCTGGAAACGCTCCCGGAGCTCCGTCCGCATCCCGCGCACTCCCCCGCCTGGGAGCCGAACCCCAACCTGGGAGGCTACGCGTCCTATCGCTGCCTCTGCGCATAGGCGCGGGACGGATTCGTCCCACCCGGAGTCAGCGGCGTCGGGGGATGAACCTCCCCTGGCCCATCGCCCCTCCACTCCCCGATCCGGATGGACACGTTGCTCCAGGATGCTGCGCAGGGCCTGCCGGCGGACGCGCGAGCGGGACCGCCGCCAGGGGGCCTCGTCCCGGCGGAGGCGGATGCGGCGCGGGCGGTGGAGGCGTGGAACCGCACGGAGGCGCCGTATCCGCGCGGCCTGTGCATCCACGACCTCTTCGCCGCGCAGGCCGCGCGGACGCCGGACGCGGAGGCGGTGCTGCACGAGGACGCGTCGCTGACGTACGCGGAGCTGGACGAGCGGGCGAACCGCATCGCCCGCCACCTCCGGCGCCTGGGCGTGGGCCCGGAGGCGCGGGTGGGGATCTGCCTGGAGCGCGGGACGGAGATGGTCGCCGCGATGCTCGGCGTGCTGAAGGCGGGCGGGGCGTACGTCCCGCTGGACCCGGCGTATCCCGCGGAGCGGCTGGCGTTCACGCTGCGCGACGCGGGGGTGGCGGCGCTGGTGACGCAGGAGAAGCTG
>DASTNU010000541.1:0-2803 GCA_035720605.1 Longimicrobium sp.
CCCCACCGGCACCGGCCGGCCCACGGCATCCAGCACGTAGACCCGCGTGTTGCCGATCGGCCGGCCCAGCGGTATGGCGCGCGCACCCTCCGCGACGCTCCGCACCTCGTGCGTGATCGCGAAGGTCGTCGTCTCCGTCGGGCCATACCCGTTGACCAGGTGCTGCGGCGCACAATCGCGGAGGACGCGGCCGATCGTTGGCGGATCGAGCGCATCACCTCCCACGATCAGGTACCGCAGACCTCGCCAGACGTCCCCCAGGTCATCCGCGTACTGGTTGAACAGCCCCACCGTCAGCCACAGCACGTTCACGCCGCCTCGCCTGAGCGTCTCGCCAAACCGCCCTGGATCGAGCAGCGCATCCTGATCGACCACCACGATGCGCCCGCCGTTCAGCAGCGGCGCCCACACCTCCATCGTCGCCGCGTCGAACGCCGGATTGGCCGCGAACGCCACCCGGTCCTCCGCCCCGAACGCCGCGTACCCGTTGTTCAGCACCAGCCGCGTGACCGCGCGATGCGGGACCACCACGCCCTTGGGCTCCCCCGTCGAGCCCGAGGTGTACATCACGTAGGCGGCCGCCTCGCCGTCCACCCGCAGGGAGCACTCGTCCCCGCCGCCCGCGGGCACCGCGCCGACGTCGAGCCGCGCGATCCCGGGCAGCTCGGGGACCTGCTCGTCCGCGCGGCCCAGCACCAGCCGCGCCGCGCTGTCGGCCACCATGTAGGCCAGGCGCTCGGCCGGGTGCCCCGGGTCCAGCGGCACGTATGCGCACCCGGCCTTGAGCACGCCCAGCTCCGCCACCACCAGCTCGATGGAGCGCGGCAGCACGATCGCGACCCGTTCGCCCCGGGAGATGCCATGCTCCGCCAGGGTCCGTGCCAGCCGGCTCGCCCGCGCGTTCAGCTCCGCGTAGGTCAGCGCCTCGTCTCCGTAGACCACCGCCACGGCGTCCGGGGTACCCGCCGCCTGCGCCTCGAACAGCTCGTGGATGCACAGGTCGCGCGGGAACGCCGCGTCCGTCGCGTTCCACTCCTCCACCACCTGGCGCCGCTCCGCCTCCGACAGCAGCGCCAGCCCCTCCACCTCGCGGCTGTCGCCGGCTACCATCTGCTCCAGCATCCGCACGAGATAGCCGGCGTACCGCTCCACCGTCGCCCGGTCGAACAGCGAGGTCCGGTACTCCACCCCTCCCACGATTCGCCCACCCGCGTCCTGGAGCGACAGCGACAGGTCGAACTTCGCCGTCTCGTGCGTGGACGCGCCCACCCCGCCCACCGTGAGCCCCGGCAGCTCGAAGCGGCCCCCGGGCGCGTTCTGCCAGGCGAATGTCACCTGGAACAGCGGATGATGCGAGAGGCTGCGCACCGGCTGCACCAGCTCAACCACCCGCTCGAAGGGGATGTCCTGGTGCTGCTGCGCCTCCAGCGCGCGTGCCTTCACCCGCCCCAGCAGCTCCGCCACCGTCGGCGTGCCCGCCAGATCCACCCGCACGGCGAGAGTGTTGATGAAGAACCCGATCAGTCCCTCGATCTCCGTGCGGCCGCGGTTGGCCGACGGCGTCCCGATCACCACGTCGCCCTGCCCCGAAAGCCGGCCCAGCACCGCCGCCCACCCGGCCAGCAGCGTCATGAACAGCGTGGTCCCCTGGCGCCGGCCCAGCGCCTTGAGCCCCGCCGCCAGCTCCTCGTCCAGCGCAAGCCCCGCCACCGCCCCCGCGTGGTCCACCCGGGCCGGCCGCGGGCGGTCCGTCGGCAGCTCCAGCAGCTCCGGCGCGGCCGCGAGCGCCTCACGCCAGTACGCCGCCTGGGCACCCAGCACCTCACCGGCGATCCATTTGCGCTGCCACGCCGCGTAGTCCGCGTACTGCACCGGCAGCGGCGGCAGGGGATCCGCGTCGCCCGCCCGGAACGCCGCGTAGAGCGCGCTCAGCTCGCGGACGAGCACCCCCATCGACCACGCATCCGAGACGATGTGGTGCATGGTCAGCAGCAGCACGTGCTCGTCCGCCGCAAGCCGGATCAGCCGGCCCCGGATCAGCGGGCCGCGCTCCAGGTCGAACGCCGTGCGTGCTTCCTCTCCCAGCAGGCGGCCGAGCTCCGTTCCCGGCTCCGGGTGCTCGCCCAGGTCGTGCTCCAGCAGGAGGAACGCGCTCACCTCCGCCGGCGCGACCCGCTGCACCGGCGCCGCCCCGGTGTCGGCGAAGGTGGTGCGCAGCGCCTCGTGCCGCGCCACGATGCGGTCCAGCGCCCGCCGCAGTGCCCGCCGGTCGAGCGCCCCCGTCAGCCGCAACCGCCGGGAAACGTGGTACGCCGGGCCCAGGCCGCCCATCTGCTCCAGGAACCACAACCGCTCCTGCGCGAACGACAGCGGTACATCCACCTCCCGGTCCGCAGGCTCGACCGCGGGGAGGGCCGCCCGGGCTGCGTTCGCCACCGTCCGCGCGAAGTCTCCCAGCACCGGCCGCTGGAACACCTCCCCGAGGCCCACCTCGACCGCCAGGACCTGCCGCATCCGCGCAACGACCCGCACCGCCAGCAGCGAGTGGCCGCCCAGCTCGAAGAAGTTGTCCTCGGCCCCGACGCGCTCGACGCCCAGGACCTGAGACCAGATGCCCGCCAGCAGTTCCTCGGTCGCCCCGCTCGGCGCCACGAACCCGCCCAGGTCAGCACGCACGGCGTCCGGTGCGGGAAGCGCGGCCCGGTCCAGCTTGCCGTTCGCCGTCAGCGGCAACGCCGCCAGCTCCGCGAACACCGACGGGATCATGAACTCCGGCAACCGCCGAGCCAGGTGATCCCGCAGC
>DASTNU010000542.1:0-4468 GCA_035720605.1 Longimicrobium sp.
GGCTCGCTGCTCGTCTTCGACGGGTCCACGTGGCACGGCCACACCGCGAACACCTCCAGCGGACCGCGCCGGTCGCTGCAGGGCGCGTTCATCCCGCGGGACGGGCGCGCCGCAACCGACTTCGCCGCCCGCATGCAGCCCGGGACGCGCGCGCGGCTCGGCCCCCTCGCGCGGCACGTGCTCGCGCTCTGATCCGTCCCCGGCGCGATCGGCAACGGGACGTGCGACGGAGCTGCGTGCGGCTACCCCACCTGCGGCGCGACGTGCTAGTGCGCGCCCGCCATCTGCGTGTGAGCATCCCGTTCCCCCGACGCTGACCGGCGTCACGGAGCCAGGAAAGACGAAAGAGCCGGCCGCCCCGAGGGGTGGCCGGCTCACTTTGCCAGGATTTCGTCAGTACGCGCCTTCGTAGCTCACGCCGCGGCGGCCGTGCACCTGCCACAGGCCCGTGATCCCCGGCTCGGCGCCCAGCACCAACGGCAGTCACAACTGCGGAGGCTCTTCTCTCGGTTGCAATCCGCGCCCCACAATCCTTGCGTCACCACTCGCTTGCTGCACACCATACGCGCGGCTGCAGATCATCAAGCCCGTAAAATGGCACCTGCAGGAGAACGCGATGAAAGGACTGCTCGTCACGATCGTCGATGTCTTTGGAATCCTGGTGCCCGGATCGCTGATCCTCTGTGCGCTCCTTGCATTCCCTCCGGTTGCCGAAGAACTCCTGGATGGGAGTGCCGAGTGGGCATCGGGTCTAAAGCTGGTTGACCCTGTCATCACCTACACTATCGGAGCGATTCTGGCCTGTGCCATCGGTTTCATAAACAGGCTCTGGGCCGTCAGGCTTTGCCAGTTTCTTACCTCGCGCGTGTGGGTGCACAAGCTCGAAGCCCGGGCGCGCAACCTCAATTCCTCCATCGCACGCTATCTGAAGGATGACGATCTCGAGGGTGATCTGTGCAAGGTGGCTGAGTCGCTCGAACCACTCGAGGTTGGTCGCCACGCAACGTACTTCCACTACGCCAAACGCCTCGTCCGGGGCAGCAGTCCCGCACTATGGGCAGAAGCCGAGCGGCTCGAAGCAGAGATACGCTTTACGGCAGGGCTCCTTCTCCCTTTTACTCTCCTGACGATCGATGGTATCTATGCCGCGATATCCACCGCCTCACTTCTCGCAGGCGGTTTTGCACTGGTAGCATTCGCCGGAGCGGCGGCAGCCCTGTCCGCCTTCCCGAGCAGGCGTTTGCGAGAAGTACTCTACGTTTACCTGATGGCGATCATCGTGCTCAAACATGAACAGGTACGCGCGGCTCCTGTGGATAACAGTTCGTCGTGAGGTCCGCTTGTTCATTTAGTACGCGCCTTCGGTCGACAGCACCGCGCGGATGGTCTGGAGGAGGAGGCGGGCGTCGGCGAGGGGGGAGAGGCGCTGGCCGTAGCGCAGGTCCATGCGCACCATCGTCTCGTAGCTCACGCGGCTGCGGCCGTGCACCTGCCACAGGCCGGTGATCCCCGGCTTGGCGCCCAGCACCCGGCGGTAGTACCACTGCGCGTAGCCTTCCGTGGCGTACGCCGGCTCCGGGCGCGGGCCCACCAGCCCCATGTCGCCGCGCAGCACGTTGAACAGCTGCGGCAGCTCGTCCAGGCTCCACCGGCGGATGACGCGGCCGACGGGCGTGATCCGCGGGTCCGCGCGCAGCTTGAATCCGCCGTCCGCCCCGCCCTGCCCCGCCACCAGCGACCGCAGGTACGCCGCGTGGGCGGCATCCCCCGCGTCCGCGTACATCGAGCGGAACTTCCACATGCGGAAGCGCCGCCCGCCGTAGCCGATGCGCTCCTGCCGGAAGAACACCGGACCGGTGGACGAGAGCCGCACCGCCAGCGCCACCGCCAGCAGCACCGGGCTCAGCAGCAGGATCGCGGCGAGCGCCCCGGCGACGTCCATCACCCGCTTCCACGGCGGATACGCGTCCAGGCACGGCGGCACGGCGGCGGCGGACGCCGCTCCGGCCGGGTGCGCGTCGTCCACGGAGGCGGCGGGCGCTCCGGGGGCCATCCAGTCGCCGGGGTAGGTGAAGAGGGTGTGGGCCGGCGGCGCGGCGCCCTCGCGCTCCAGCCGCGACAGCACCTCGCCGGCGACGAGCTGCGCGCCCTCGCGCCCCGTGTCGGTGAGCAGCGCGCCGATGGAGCCGCCCTCCATCCAGCCGATCTCGTCCGTCTCGCGCAGGCGGCGGCCCAGCAGCTCCAGCGCGGGGGCCGCGCCGGAAGGGGAGGGCGCCAGCACCAGGAGCGAGAACTCGCGGCCGGTGCGGTCCGCGCGGGCGCACTCGCGCCGCAGGGAGCCGCGGAAGTCCGCCACGGAGCGCGCGCGGGTTGCGGCGGGGGCGGCGAAGAGGCGGGGGAAGAGTTGGGTGAGCATGATTCCGGGTCCAGCCTAAGGGTGGGTCAGTTCGCGGAGGCGTCGTAGTCGCGGCCGTAGCCGTACCACCGGTAGGAAGCGTCGTACCGCGCGTCGCGGTCGAAGTCCACGTCGTTCATCACCCCGCCCATCAGCTGGGCGCCGGCGCGCTGCAGCTGCTCGGCGGCGTTGGCCAGGGCGCCGTACGGGGTCACGCCGCTGCGGGCGACGACCACCACGCCGTCCGCGTACTGGGCCAGCACCGCGGCATCCGCCACCGCGTGGACGGGAGGCGAGTCGATGACCACGCGATCGAACTTGCGGGCGGCCCACTGCACCAGCAGGCGCGCGCGCACCGAGCGCAGCAGGTTGGTGGGATGCTCGGCCGCCGAGCCGGCGGTCAGGTAGGTCAGCACGCCGCCGTCCGTCCCCACCTCCTGCAGCACGTCCTCCACTCCGGCATCGCCCGCCACCAGGTCCGCCAGCCCGCGCGCCCCGGGCGTCCCCAGCGCGGAGTCGATGCGCCCGCGCCGCAGGTCCGCGTCGATCAGCAGCACCCGCTCGCCCCGCTCCGCCATCGTCCGGGCCAGGTTGAGCGCGGTGGTCGTCTTCCCCTCGCCCGGGATGGCGCTGGTGACCAGCACCGTCTTCACCTCGCGCCCCACGGCGGCGAAGAGGAGGTTGGTGTGCAGCCAGTCGTACGCGTCCCCCGAGGCGGAGCCGCCGCGGCGGGAGAGCGGCGCCGCCGTGGACGCCGGGAGCGCGCGCGGGGAGGCGGACACGGAGCCCGGGAGCGCCGCGGCGGCGGACGGCGACCCGCTCTTCGGCAGCAGCCGGTCCGAGCGCCGCTGCTCGCGCGCGCTCAGCCGCGGGACCAGGGCCAGGACGGGCGCGCCCAGCGCCAGCTCCAGGTCGCCGGGGGTGTGCACCGACTCATCGGCGAGCTCGCGCAGGTAGCCGATGCCCAGCGCCACCAGCAGCGACAGCATCAGCGCGCCCCCCAGGATCAGCTTCTTCCGCGGCGACACCGGGACCGACGGCAGGGCGGCGGGATCGATGATGCGGACGCTGGGGTCCTCCACCCGCGACGCGATCTCCGCCTCCTTGAGCCGCGCCTGCAACAGCCCGTAGAGCTCGGAAAGCACCAGCGGCTGGCGGGAGAGGCGGGCGTTCTGCAGCGCTCGGGCGGGGATGCGGTCCAGCCGCCCGCGCGAGGCGGCCAGGTGGCCGTCCAGCGAGGCGATCTGTCCGGCCAGCGCGCCGCGGTAGGTGTCCGCCAGCGAGCGCAGCTCGCCCTCGATCTGCCGGATGCGCGTGGTCAGCGCCTCCACCTCGGGGTCGCCGGTGCGGCGGCGCACCATCAGCGCGCCGCGCTCGTTCTCCAGCCGGGTGAGGGAGGAGAGCAGCTCCGAGGTGGTCTGCGTGCGCATCAGCGTGGGAAAGGCGGCCAGCCGGCGATACGGCGAGGGCTGGTCCGCCGCCTGCGCCGCCGCCTCCTGGTCCGCGGCCCGGACGAGCGTCGCGAGCGCGTCGTGCTCCGTGGCCAGCGCGCTGCGCTCCGCCTGGAACTGCGCGGCCTGGGTGAGCTCCGTGCGCCCCTCCGTCTCCAGGTCCACCACGCTGCTGGCCTGCTGGAACTGCTGCAGCGCCTGCTCCGACGAGGCCAGCTGCTTCGAGAGCGTGTCCAGCTGCTCGCGCAGGAAGCGGGCGGTGCTGCGCGCCTCGGTGGTGTGCATCTCCTGCCGCAGCGCCACGAAGCGGTCCGCCAGCACGTTGGGCACGTCGCGGGCGAGCACCGGGTCCGTGCTCTGGTAGGTGAGGCGCAGGATGTTGGCCTCGCGGCTGGGGCGGTCCACCTCCAGCCCGCTCATCAGCGCGCGCACCGCCGCGTCGCGCTCCGCCACCGTCACCCCGATCGATTCGTACGCCCCCGCCCCGCGCGCCAGCACCGCGCGCACGCCGGGGAGGGTGAACGCCGCCCCGGGGACGGCGCGGCCGAGCTTCCTTCCGCCGGCCGCCCGGGAGATCGTGAAGCCGCCGGACCCGTCGCGCTGCAGCAGGTACTCGCCCGCG
>DASTNU010000543.1:0-2563 GCA_035720605.1 Longimicrobium sp.
GCGGCAGGAACAGCTCGTAGACGGAGAGGTCGAAGCAGATCGACGTGGCCGCCAGCACCCCCGAGAGCTCCTCCCCCGTGTAGACGCCCGACGCCCACGACAGCAGCGCCACCGTGCTCTCGTGCTCGATCGCCACCCCCTGCGGTACGCCCGTGCTCCCCGACGTGTAGATCAGGTAGGCCAGGCGCCGCGACGTCGCTCCACTCCGCGGGTTTTCGGCGCTCTCCGCGCCGATCTCCTGGGCCGCGCCGTCGAGGTTCACCACCCGCATGCCCGCGGGGACGGGCAGCAGGCCGCGCAGCTTCTCCTGCGTCAGCAGCACCGCCACGCCCGAGTCCGCCAGTGTGAACGCCAGGCGCTCGGCGGGATAGCCGGGGTCCAGAGGCACGTACGCACCGCCGGCCTTCAGCACGCCCAGGAGCGAGACCACCATCTCGTGCGTGCGCTCCAGGCACACCCCCACCCGCACGTCGGGACCCACGCCGCGCCCGACGAGGAAGTGCGCCAGCCGGTTCGCCCGCTCGTTCAGCTCCCGGTAGGTGAGCTCCTGCTCCTCGAAAACCACCGCCACCGCGTCCGGGGTGCGCTCCACCTGCGCCTCGAACAGCTCGTGGATGCACGTGTCGGCCGGATACGCCGCCTCCGTCGCGTTCCACTCCTCCACGACCTGCGCCCGTTCCGCGGCCGCAAGCAGCTCGATGCCGTCCACGCGCCGGCCCTCGTGGGCCACCATCGCCTCGAGCACCCGCTGCAGGTAGCCGGCGTAGCGCTCCATCGTCGCTCGCTCGAACAGCGACGTCGCGTACGTCAGGCCGCCGGCGATCCGACCATCGGCCTCGTACAGCCACAGCGACAGGTCGAACTTCGCCGTCTCGTGCTCCGGCGCGTCCACCTCGCTCACCGCGAGCCCCGGCAGCTCCAGGGCGCCACCAGTCGCGTTCTGCCACGCGAACATCACCTGGAAGACGGGACTGTGCGACAGGCTGCGCACCGGCTGCAGCAGCTCCACCACCTGCTCGAAGGGGATGTCCTGGTGATGCTGTGCCCCCAGCGCACGCTCCTTCACCCGCCCCAGCACCTCCGCCACGCTGGGTGAGCCCGAGAGATCGACGCGCAGGGGCAGCGTGTTGACGAAGAAGCCGATCAGCCCTTCGATCTCCTGCCGCCCCCGGTTGGCCGTGGGCGTGCCGATGACCACGTCCTCCTGCCCCGACAGCCGGCTCAGGACCGTGGCCCACCCCGCCAGCAGTGTCATGAACAGCGTGGTCCCCTGCCGCCGGCCCAGTGCCTTCAGCCCCGCGGTCAGCTCCTCGTCCAGCTCCAGGCCGACCGAGGCGCCGGCATGGTCCTGCCGCGCAGGGCGCGCATGGTCGGCGGGCAGCTCCAGCAGTTCCGGCGCGCCGCCGAGCGTCTCCGTCCAGTAGGCCGCCTGCTCCTCCAGCACCTCGCCGGCCACCCAGCGGCGCTGCCACGCCGCGTAGTCCGCGTACTGCACGGGCAGCGCGGGCAGCGGATCGGGCTCTCCACGGCGGAAGGCTGCGTAGAGCGTGCTCAGCTCGCGGGTGAGCACCCCCATGCTCCACCCGTCGGAGACGATGTGGTGCATGGTGATCAGCAGCACGTGATCGTTCGCCGCCAGGCGGACGAGACGCCCGCGGATAAGCGGGCCCTGCTCCAGGCCGAAGGGCGCCTCCGCCTCCACGGCCATCAGTCGATGCAGTTCCGCGTCGACCTCTGTGTGCCCACTCAGATCGTGCTGGACCAAGTGGAAGCGGCTTGCCGCAGCCGGCGCGACGCGCTGTACCGGCTCTCCGTCTACGGTGTGGAACGTGGTGCGCAGCGCCTCGTGACGTGCCACGATCCGGTCCAGCGCACGCATAAGCGCCTGCGTGTCCAGCTCACCCATCAGCCGCAGATGCACAGGGATGTGGTAGGCCGCGCCCGTGCCCCCGAGCTGCTCCAGGAACCACAACCGCTGCTGCGCGAACGACGGCGCCAGGCGCTCTCCCCGGTCCGCCGGCTCGATCGCGGGCAGCTTCGCACGCGCCGCCTGCGCCAGGCCCCGCGCGAAATCCGCCAGCACCGGCCAGGTGAACAGGTCCCGCAGCACCACCTCCACGCCCAGCGCCTGCCGCACCCGAGAGACGACCTGCACCGCCAGCAGCGAGTGACCACCCTGCTCGAAGAAATGGTCCCAGCGACCCACCCGCTCCACGCCCAGCAGCTCTCCCCAGATCTCCGCCAGCGCGATTTCGACCTCGCCCACCGGCGCCTCGTATGCACGCGACGAGTAGGCGTCGCCCTCGGGTGTGGGCAACGTCTTGCGGTCCAGCTTCCCGTTTGGCGTCAGCGGGAGTGCCTCCAGCCGCACGTACGCCGCCGGTACCATGTACTCCGGCAACCGCCCCGTCAGGTGCGCCCGAAGTGCTTCCACCTCTACCGCCTCGCCCACCCAGTACGCCACCAGCCGCCGGTCTCCAGGCACATCCTCACGGGCGACAGCCACGGCCTCGCGTACTCCGGGATGCTCCACCAGGCGGGCTTCGATCTCCCCCAGCTCGAT